>CAJWKF010000097.1 GCA_913042265.1 uncultured Gammaproteobacteria bacterium | reverse complement strand
AAGAGCATTTGCTACATACTGCGTAACAAAGAAGCGAGAAGTATACAGCCTCTCATCACACTGTCAACAGTTTATTGCAGGATTTTAAATATAATTTAAAAGCAGGCATTTAACCAAAATTTAAATATAAATTTGGTGGGCCGTCCGCGATTCGAACGCGGGACCATCGGATTAAAAGTCCGGTGCTCTACCAACTGAGCTAACGGCCCAAACTAAGCGCGAAATAATAACGTATTTATGAGAAATGGCAAGTCTTAGCACTAATAAAACTTATTAATATAAACATATTTTCAATCAGCTTAAATCAAAAAACTCAAATAACACAATAGCTACGCTTGAAATATCACCTTAACTATAAGTTTTCATACCATACTTATAAACGGGGGTATTTCTTAAATTGTCGTCTACTGCAGCGGAATTATTATACTCGTTAACTATTGATAGCGCGTGGGGTCAGGTATACCTGCCTGCTCAAACCCTTGTCTACGAAAACGACAAGAATCACACTTTCCACAAGCCTTACCATCGTGATCTGCTTGATAACACGAAACTGTTTGACTGTAATCAACACCTAAGCGAATACCCTCATGAATGATCTCTGATTTGCTCATTTTCATTAAGGGTGCATTTATATTTAGCTTTTTACCCTCAACACCTATTTTAGTCGCCACATTTGCAAGCTGTTCAAATGCCGTGATGAAAGCTGGACGACAATCTGGATACCCAGAGTAATCTACGGCATTCACACCAACAAAAATTGCATCTGCTGATAATACCTCAGCCCAACCCAATGCTATTGATAGAAAAACAGTATTTCTGGCTGGCACATAAGTGACAGGTATCCCTTCCTCCCACTCCTCAGGCACATCAATTTTATCATCTGTCAGTGCTGAACCTCCGATGGCGCTCAGATCTATATCAATAACTTTATGTTCCACAACACCATTTTGAGCTGAAATCAGATTGGCTGCCTTAAGCTCTGTGTAATGGCGCTGGCCATAATTAAAACTTAAGGTGTAGCATTCGAAGCCTTGCTCCTTTGCCAATAAAAGTGTTGTAACAGAATCTAAACCACCAGATAGTAAAACTACTGCTTTCTTCATCGGCCCGGCTCATCATTCCACAAATATTTATGCAATTGCACTTGCAACCGTACAGCCAGTTTATCTTCAATGATCCAATCAGCTATATCAGCTGGCTGAAGCTCGCCATGAACTGGAGAAAACAACACCTCACACTGTTCTGCCAAATCGAACTCGCCTATTTTCTTACAAGCCCATTCATAATCATTTCGGTCACAAATCACGAATTTAAGCTGATCGGTCTGTTTCAATAAGCTAATATTTTCATAGCGGTTCTTAGATTCCTCGCCTGAACCAGGTGTTTTTAAGTCCATTACACATACCACCCGCGGGTCAACATCAGCGATGTTAAGGGCCCCACTCGTTTCAAGGGATACCTCCGCGCCCAAATCACACAAAGCCTTCAGTAATAACAAGCATGATTTTTGTGCTAAGGGCTCTCCTCCTGTTACAGTTATGTAACGTGGTTGATACGACTGAACCTTCGCCACAATATCGCTAATGTCCATTTTAGTACCCCCATGAAAAGCATAGGCAGTATCACAAAAAGAACATCGCAACGGGCAGCCAGTCAAACGTATAAATACTGTTGGGAGACCGACTGTCCTTGTTTCACCCTGTAATGAGTGGAAAATTTCCGTAACGCGGCACTGCATCAAAAATTCTTCCTAGTTTTATGCACTTAGCGTATTTCTTTTCCAATACGCTCCAACCGGACTTTCGCCAGGCGTGCAGAAGACGTTGCAGGGTATAGCTCTATCACTTTTTCTAAGTTATCTTTTGCCGTATCAACTTGTCCTAACTCATATTGACTAAACCCTTTTTTCAGAATCGCACCTGCAACTTTACTGCTAACGGGGAATTCCTTAATCACTACCTCGAATGCCTTGATTGCCCCTTCAAAATTTCGCAATACGTAATTAGCTTCCCCTTGCCAATAATAGGCATTCGGTAAATAGCTACTTTGTGGGTATTGTTCAGAGAAAGCAGATAACGCTATTATCGCTTCTTTATATTGTCCTCCCCGTAAAGTTTGATATGCAGATTGATAAGCGGCATCACCATTCTCTAATGCCATTAATGAGGCCGCTGTATCTCTTGGCACTTCATTAACAACAATCCCTTCTCCCACTAATAGTTGCTCTGGCGCTTCTACTGGTGCTTCTACTGGTGCTTCTACTGGTGCTTCTACTG
>CAJWKF010000096.1 GCA_913042265.1 uncultured Gammaproteobacteria bacterium | reverse complement strand
GTGTCGGTGCATGTGTGATTTTTGCCTAAATAGGCGCGAATTTTATACCATAAATAAGGTCTAAACACAACTTATATCTGTCTCTACGCGATCATTTAGTGATGTTGGTTAGATTCGAGAATGTCTTTAAAAATCAATTTCTGGTTGTTTGGACTATTTTACGGCAAAATAAAGGTTAATTAATCAAATTTATGCACCAGGAAATATTCAATCATGGCTGTTAGCATCAAAACTCCAAGTGAAATCGAAAAAATGCGTGTAGCCGGGGCCCTTGCTGCTGATGTCCTTGTCATGATTGGACCTTACGTAAAGGCTGGTATTACCACCGATGAACTAGATAAGATATGCCACGCTTATATTGTCAACGTTCAACAAGCAATTCCTGCCCCTCTGAACTACCATGGGTTTCCAAAATCAATTTGTACATCAGTTAATCACGTCATTTGCCACGGTATACCTAGTGCAAAAATCCTCAAAGATGGTGACATTATTAACATCGACATTACTGTAATTAAAAACGGTTACCACGGTGACACCAGTAAAATGTTTCATGTCGGCAAGACATCAATTTTGGCACAGCGTCTAGTCGAAAATACCAGAGAAGCAATGTTACTTGGCATTTCTTTAGTCAAACCCGGGGCTCGCTTAGGTGATATTGGCCATGCTATCCAGCAGCATGGCGAAAAAGCACGGTTTTCTATTGTTCGCGAATATTGTGGTCATGGTATTGGCCTTGTCTTCCACGAAGATCCCCAAGTCCTACACTATGGAAGTCCTGACAGTGGTTTAGCACTAGAAGCTGGAATGACATTCACTATTGAGCCCATGATCAATGCAGGTAAGCGTGATGTTAAACAGTTAGCAGATGGCTGGACAGTCGTAACAAAAGATCGCTCCTTATCAGCACAATGGGAACATACTATTTTGGTTACCAATACAGGCTATGAAATTCTTACACTTCGTGAAGAAGAAGATATTTGATAAAAAAATAATGACTCTTCTATCACTTACAGATTTAGTTTCTCTCAGTAGCTCCAAATCCTACATAGATACTACAGTTCTTCGCGATAGCTTAGAGCAGGCTATGATCTACCTTCAAGAACAATTTAAAGAAAATAAAGACATTATCCAGCTAGTTAAGCAACGAGCTACTTTCGTTGATGAGGCTATTAAAACTTTGTGGATTCAAAATATTGATATTCATCAGCCTATCAGTTTAATAGCTGTAGGAGGATATGGCCGGGGTGAACTTCACCCGTATTCAGATGTTGATTTGTTAATACTTATTGATGACTCCCTATCAGAACAGCCACCAGAATCGATTTCTCTTTTTTTAACCCAGTTGTGGGACGTAGGTCTAGATGTTGGCCATAGTCTTAGAACAGTTAAACAATGCAGAGATTTAGCTGAGAAGGACATCACGATTGCAACCAATCTTCTAGAGACCCGTCTTTTATCAGGTGGAACAGATCTTTTTGAAGAATTACAAAACCTCACAGTAACAAATAGGACTTGGAATGAACAACAGTTTTATCAGCAGAAAATGGCAGAACAGAAACAACGACACAGTAAATATAATAATACTGCTAGTAATTTAGAGCCTAATATCAAAGAGTCTCCTGGCGGACTCAGAGATCTGCACACCATCAGTTGGATCGCGCAACAACATTTTTCAGTTAATGACGTCCACGGACTAAATCAAAGAGGGTTCATAGAGAATAATGAATATCTAGCTATAGAAAAAGCACAACGTTTTTTATGGCGTGTTCGTTTTGGCTTACACACAATCGCCGGTCGTAAACAAGAAAAATTGTTGATAGATCTCCAACGAGAGCTCGCCATTATGCTTGGGTATTACGATGATGATAAAAGGCTTGCTGTTGAACATTTCATGAAAGATTATTATCTGTGTGCACGTCATGTTCAACAGATGAATGAATTACTAATTCAAGTGTTTGAAGAAAATATTATTTTAGCTGAAAAAGAGCAAAAAATTGCACCCATTAACAGGCGCTTTCGAATTAATAGTGGCTACTTAGAGACTATTAATTCAGGAATTTTTGCTTTTTATCCTTATTCAATGCTTGAATTGTTCCTTATCCTTCAGCAAAACCCTGAAATAAAAGGTATTAGGGCCGATACAATACGTCAATTACATGCTCACCTACACCTTATCGATAACATATTCAGAGCCGATAATAAGAATCGTAGTTTATTTATGGATATTATTCGTCAAGGAACAGGCCTTACTCATGCACTTCATAAAATGAATGAAATAGGAATTTTAGGCGCATACATCCCGGAGTTCGGTGTAGTTGTGGGCCAAATGCAGCATGATTTATTTCATACTTATACTGTTGATCAGCACACTTT
>CAJWKF010000095.1 GCA_913042265.1 uncultured Gammaproteobacteria bacterium | reverse complement strand
GGTACAGCTGCAGAAGTGACGCCAATTCGTGAGTTAGATAACCGTGAAATTGGTAATGGTGGTCGAGGGCCTATTACAGAGCAGTTACAAGCAATGTATTTTGACCAAGTTTATGGGCGTAGCAAATATTATCAGCACTGGAATGAAAGCATTATCAAATAGGCTTTAGCTCCATTTTAAGCCACTAAAAATAGTGAGAGGAATAATGCATGGCAGGTCATAGTAAGTGGGCAAATATCCAGCATCGTAAAGGTGCACAAGATGCCAAGCGAGGTAAGTTATTCACCAAGTTCATTCGTGAAATTACCGTAGCTTCAAAAGAAGGGGGTAGCGATATTGCTAATAACCCCCGCCTGCGTGCAGCAATTGATAAAGCTCTTAGTGGTAATATGACTCGTGATGTCATTGAGCGTGCAACAAAAAGAGGTGCTGGCGAGCTGGAAGGTGTCACTTATGAAGAGATCCGTTACGAAGGTTACGGGCCAAATGGTATCGCTATTATGCTTGATTGCTTAACAGATAATCGTAATCGTACAGTAGCAGCAGTTCGTAATGTTTTCACTAAGCGAGGTGGCAATATGGGAACGGATGGAAGTGTGGCTTATTTGTTTCATAAAAAAGGTATCATTTCCTATTCAGATGGCATTGATGAAGATGTGGTTATGGAAGCGGCTATAGAGTCTGGTGCTGATGACATCATAACTAATGATAATGGTACGATTGATGTTTTTACGATTCCAGAGGATTACTCGCTTGTAAAAGATGCCCTCAATAAGCTAGGTCTCGAATCAACGTCTTCTGAAGTAACAATGTATCCAGAAACTACAGTAGCATTGGATGTTCATGATGCTGAACAAGCATTAGCCATGATCGATGCTTTTGAAGATCTAGATGATGTACAGGATGTATATACCAATGCCGATTTTTCAGCTGATGTGATGGCGCAGTTAAGTGAAAATGCGGATCAAGGCTAAGTAAAGGCATTATTTAATGTCACGTATTTTAGGAATTGATCCCGGGTCAAGAAAGACAGGCTTTGGTATTATTGAACTTAATGATAGAAAGATAGAGCACGTTATTAATGGACGTTTAATGGTTGGTGATGGCGACTTTCCGGAGAGGCTTCGACAAATATTTGTAGGTTTAACCGAAATTATTGGACGATATGAACCTGACATGATGGTAATCGAAAAAGTGTTCTTGCATAAAAACGCCGACTCAGCCTTAAAACTAGGCCAAGCTAGGGGTGCTGCTATATGTGCCGGTGTGAATCAAGGACTTAAAGTACACGAATATACAGCAACACAAATTAAGAAAGCAGTAGTTGGAAATGGTCATGCAAAAAAAGATCAAGTGCAGTACATGATGTCGATTATTTTAGCACTACCAGAGTTACCTGATGAGGATGCTGCTGATGCATTAGCTTGTGCTGTCACCCATGCTAACTTTGCTAATGTCGGTGGCTCACAAAAAAGTAAATTACCAGAAGGTATGCGAACTTCACGTCGAGGAGGGCGTTACGGCAGATGATTGGGCGACTTCGTGGGATTATTATTGAAAAACAAGCGCCAGATTTAGTGTTGGATGTAGGAGGTATAGGCTATGAAGTAGCGGCGCCGATGTCGACTTTTTGTAATCTACCTGCGCTTGAACAAGAAGTGATGCTTTATACCCATCTTGTTGTGAGAGAAGATGCACAATTGCTGTATGGCTTTGCGACGATTCGTGAGCGGTTGCTATTTCGTAGTTTACTAAAAGTTAATGGTGTTGGTGCAAAATTAGCACTAACTATTCTATCCGGAAGTGATGTTGATGATTTTGTCCGAAGCGTGCAGGAAGGTGATGCCGCTAGCTTGACTCGCTTGCCAGGGGTTGGTAAAAAGACAGCAGAACGTCTGATCATTGAAATGCGGGATCGTTTGAAAGAAGTCAGTGGTGCGATGGGACTTAAACCGAACACCTCGGAAGCGTCAATCTTAGCAGGAGCCAAAGATGAAGCGATTGAAGCATTGGTGACCCTAGGTTATAAGCCTATAGAGGCCGATAAAATGATCCGTTTAGTTGGTGGAGAGAATTTGAGTACAGCCGAATTAATCAGGCAGGCTTTGCAGCAGAAGTAAAAATTTATTATTTTGAAAGTGTCAAATAGTACTAGTCAAAATTAACAGTGTGAAGATAGTGAAGGTTTGAGATAATGTTTTATGATTTAATTTTTTGGGTAGGGGAATGGGATGGAAGATCGCTTTATATCTGCTGCTGCTCAATTAGATGAGAGTCATCAAGACAAAACTATACGACCTGCTCGCCTAACCGATTATATCGGTCAAAAGGTTGTTCGAGAGCAAATGGAACTGTTTGTAACTGCTGCACGAAGGCGTAGTGAGGCCTTAGACCATACCCTAATATTTGGACCTCCTGGCCTAGGGAAAACAACTCTTGCAAATATTATTGCCAATGAGATGGGGGTTAATATAAAACAAACGTCAGGACC
>CAJWKF010000094.1 GCA_913042265.1 uncultured Gammaproteobacteria bacterium | reverse complement strand
TTTCATTATTAAACTGACTGCTCTGGTATGATTATGGCTTTTTTAACTGCGACTTTTCTTCATGGCACAAGCCCCATTTTCTTCACTCTCACTATCTAAAGCCCAACTTTCTAATCTATCCTCATTGGGCTATCACACCATGACGCCCATTCAGGCGCAGAGTCTACCTGCAATTCTTCAAGGGAAAGATGTTATTGCTAAGGCCAAGACCGGCAGTGGAAAGACGGCAGCCTTTGGTTTGGGACTTTTGAATAAACTGAACCCTCGTTTCTTTGGTGTACAAGTTTTAGTACTTTGCCCAACACGCGAATTGGCAGATCAAGTTGGTAAAGAAATTCGCCGCCTAGCGCGAGCCACTCCTAACATTAAGTTAGTTTTGTTGTGTGGAGGAAAGCCTATTGGGCCTCAAGTTGGATCCTTAGCGCATGGTGCACATATTGTTGTTGGCACACCGGGTAGGATCCAAGATCATCTTCGTAAATCGACATTAAAGTTAGATGGCTTAACAACTCTAATATTAGATGAAGCCGATCGAATGTTGGATATGGGGTTTATTGATGTGATGCAGGATATCATTGACCAAACGCCATCATCACGACAGACCTTATTATTCTCTGCAACATACCCTGATACGATCCAACAAATAAGTCGCCGTTTTCAAAAAAAACCGCTGATGGTAACGGTTGAATCTGGTCACCAGCCAAGTGTTATTGAACAGTTATTTTATGAAATAAAAAAACATGAGCGTAATGATAGTCTATTAGCCTTATTTGAGCATTATAAACCTGATTCAACAGTTGTCTTTTGTCATACCAAAAAACAATGTGATGAAGTTGCTGTGTGGTTACGTTCTCATGACATCGAAGCCCTCGCCATTCATGGTGATTTAGAACAGCGTGAACGTGATCAAGTCTTGGTTAGATTTGCTAATAATAGCTGTTCAGTACTAGTAGCTACTGATGTGGCCTCTCGTGGTTTAGATATTAAATCATTACAAGCAGTAATTAATTATGAGCTGCCACGTGATCCAGATACCTATGTCCATAGGATCGGGCGTACTGGACGAGCTGGTGAAAAGGGTGTTGCACTTAGCTTATTTACAGAAGCTGAGCAGACTCGAGTTAAAGCTATAGCTAGCTATCAAAAGAAGCCCAGCATCATTGATGTGACGGAGTCATTGGATCGTGATTCGAGTTTCAAATTACAGCCGAGAATGGTCACTATTCAGCTGGATTCTGGCCGTAAAGATAAATTGAGGCCAGGTGATATTCTAGGTGCATTGACTGGGGAAGCAGGGCTAATAGGGAGTCAAATAGGAAAGATTGATATTTTCGATATGTCTAGTTATGTAGCTATCGAGCGGACAGCTCTGAGACAAGCAATGAATTATTTATCGGAAGGTAGAGTAAAAGGGCGGTCTATACGCGCTCGTAAAGTTAGTTAAGATTTGAGGTAGTCATTTGTCAGAATCAATATTTTCAATCGGGCAGCGCTGGATCAGTAATAGTGAGGCAGAATTAGGGCTTGGTATTGTTAAAGAAGAGCTGGGTAGAAGAGTACTCATTTTTTTCCCCGCTGCCGAGGAAGAACGAACTTATGCAGCAGACAATGCCCCATTAAGTCGTGTTATCTACCCCATAGGCGACACGGTTAGTAATGGGGTAGCTCTGAAATTTACTATTACTGCACAGCACGAATTAAATAGTTGTATTATTTATCACGGGACAGATGAAGAGGGACAAGAGGTCAGTATTCATGAACTTGATTTAAGTAGTCGAGTTCAATTTAGTAAGCCCCAAGATCGCTTATTCGCTGGTCAGGTCGACAAAAACCGCCAATTTGAGCTACGGAAAGAAGCTCTATCGCATCAACATCGTTTAGCACAATCTTCAGTTTTTGGCTTAATGGGGCCGCGAGTACAGTTATTACCACACCAAATTTATATTGCCCATCAAGTTGCACAACGTTATGCTCCACGAGTTTTATTAGCAGATGAAGTGGGCTTGGGGAAAACTATTGAGGCAGGCTTGATTGCCCATCATCAATTATTAACAGGTAGAGCAGAAAGAATATTTATTATTGTCCCTGATAGTTTAGTCCATCAGTGGTTAATAGAATTATTACGTCGATTTAATTTGCATTTTTCAATTATGGATCATGAACGTTTTGATGCGATAACTGTAGCTGATGAAGGTAATCCTTTTGACAGCGAACAGCTGGTGTTGTGTCACTTGTCAATGTTAGTAGATAGCCCTGATATTTATAAGCAAGCTTGTGCCTCTAAGTGGGATCTAATGATTGTCGATGAAGCGCATCATTTACAATGGTCGGAGCAAGAGATTAGTGCAGAATATCATTGCATTGAGGGTTTAGCGGCTAAAGTTGCTGGTTTATTATTACTGACGGCAACGCCTGAACAATTAGGTGTTGAAAGTCATTTTGCACGATTACGTTTATTGGATCCTGAGCGATATTATGATCTAGCTGAGTTTCAACGCCAGGAAAAAGCTTATCAGC
>CAJWKF010000093.1 GCA_913042265.1 uncultured Gammaproteobacteria bacterium | reverse complement strand
ACAATATCACAACTTTTTCTGGTGATTTTTCTGCTAAGGGCATTCGTGTAGGTATAGTCGCGGGTCGTTTTAACGATTTTATAGTTAGTAATTTAATATCAGGTGCAATTGATTGTCTTGTGCGTCACGGTGTCAATGAAAGTGATATTGAGCTAGCTCGAGTTCCTGGTGCAGTAGAAATTCCACTAGCCGTCCAACGAATGGGTAAGACAGGAAAATACGATGCCATAATAGCACTTGGTGCTGTAATTCGTGGTGGAACACCTCATTTTGAGTTTGTGGCAGGGGAGTGCTCAAAAGGATTGGGACAATTGACACTACAGCTTGATATTCCAATCTCTTTTGGTGTTTTAACCGTTGATACTATTGAACAAGCTATTGAGCGTGCTGGTACAAAATCGGGTAACAAGGGAGCTGAAGCCGCTATGAGTACTATTGAAATGGTAAATGTACTGCGCCAGATTGAGAGAGCGAAGTAGGTGGCGACTAGTTTACCGCGCTCTCATGCTCGCCGTGCTGGAGTTCAAGCTTTGTATCATGCCTTAGTCACTGGGCAAACGTCTATTCCTAAAGACACTCTGGATTTTGTGTCTGCTGAAAACTCTGAGAAAATGGACCAAAAGTATTTCACAGCATTAGTGGAAGGCGTGTCAAAAGAAATTATTCAACTAGATTCTGAATTAGCTTATGCCGTTGATCGCTCATTATTGGCCGTTGACCCCGTTGAGATTTCAGTGCTGCGGTTGGCTGTATACGAATTTATTTATCGACCTGAGATCCCATACCGTGTTGTATTGAACGAAGCCGTTGAGCTTGCTAAAGCTTTTGGCGGAGAAAAAGGCCATAAATATGTTAATGGTGTATTAGACAAGATAGGTTCGAAACTGCGTAAAGTTGAATACCAAGCTGCTAAAGCGCAAAGAATTAAAAAACAAGCTAAGTAATATAGGTTATTGCAGTGTCCGCGCTATCCGAGTTTTCTTTAATTAAACAGTACTTCGAAAATATCACTACAGAACGAAGTGATGTCATTCTGGGGATTGGTGATGATTGCGCTTTATTAAAGTGCCCAGAAGGACAGCAACTAGCTGTTTCTATTGATACTTTAGTCGAAGGTGTTCATTTTTTACCTGATGTTGATCCTGTTAGCTTGGGGCATAAAAGTTTAGCAGTAGGGCTAAGTGATCTTGCTGCTATGGGTGCTACGCCTGCTTGGTTTACTTTAGCGCTAACCCTCCCCGAGCTTGATCAACAATGGCTGGCGGCTTTTTCCAAAGGATTAGCTTGTCTGGCCAAACTGCACAATATAGCGCTTGTTGGTGGAGATACAAGTCGAGGCCCACTCAGCATTAGTATTCAAGTACATGGCTTTGTTAATGCTGGTGACTCCTTACGCCGTGATGGGGCAAAAAAAGGTGATCTTATTTATGTAACAGGTAGCTTGGGTGATGCGGCTGGTGCACTTGCAATGAAGCAAGGTAAGCTGACTAAGGGTGTTGCTTCTGAAGTTGAAGTTAATTTTTTGTGTCAACGTCTAGAGCAGCCTACGCCTAGAGTCGAAGTGGGGCAAATGTTAGTTGGTTTTGCCAGTGCAGCTATTGATATTTCTGATGGGCTAGTGGCTGACTTAGGTCACATTTTACATAAAAGCGCTGTAGGCGCCGAACTAGATATAGAAGACCTACCCATTTCAACTGCACTGTCAGCGTTATCAACTGAAGCTGAGCACATGGCTTTATTTGCGGGTGATAATTATGAGCTGTGTTTTACTGTGCCGCCCAAGCACAAAAATCAAGTTCAGAAGAAACTGAAGGGCCAATGCCAATGCACACGAATAGGGACTATTACAGGTGATGATGGGATAGTTTTTTTTAAAGACAAGAAATTGATTAAATTATCAGGATTTGGTTATGAGCACTTCTCAACAGGACATTAACTTTAAAGAATTAATAAAGCGACCAGTCTGTTTTATAGGATTGGGTTTTGGCTCAGGCTTAGCACCTATAGCACCAGGTACATTTGGCACACTTGCAGCCATCCCCATATATTTGTTAATGCAAAACTTATCATTAGTCACGTACTTAATTTTAACATTGGTTGGTTTTACATTAGGAGTTTGGATTTGTGAACGATCAGCTGAATGGTTAGGTAGAGAAGATCCTGGAGCCGTTGTATGGGATGAAATAGTTGGATATCTCATCACCATGATAGCTGCCCCTACAGGTTGGTTATGGATACTCATAGGCTTCGTGTTGTTTCGTTTCTTCGACATAGTAAAGCCTTGGCCAATCAACATAGCTGATAAGGAGATCCATGGTGGACTAGGTATTATGGTCGACGATGTAATAGCAGGTATATTCGCCTGCACCCTAATACAATTTGCTTATTACCTACTTTAGGCGCTCATTCCATGCTAATAATCACACAAAAAGTTATTTAGAGAATGTAACCAAACTCATCCGCGAATCTTGTTTTAAAACTAGACATAGAAAAAGCATGATTCTGAGTACCGTGGTGTTCTATTTTGATGGCACCAAGTAAGGATGCGATG
>CAJWKF010000092.1 GCA_913042265.1 uncultured Gammaproteobacteria bacterium | reverse complement strand
CAGTTAGATGGTTGGCCCGAACAAGTGCGAACTATGCAAGCAAACTGGATCGGTCGCTCAGAAGGCTTACAAATCAATTTTGAGGTGCCGGATAGAGGGCTTAATTTACCTGTTTACACCACTAGAGCAGATACCCTTATGGGAGTGACTTATCTTGCAATTGCTGCCCAGCACCCTTTATCTTTGAAAGCGGCTGAAACTAATCCTGAGTTAAAAGCTTTTATTGATGAATGTGGCAAGATGGAAACTAGTGAAGCTGCTGTTGAGACTGCTGAGAAAAAAGGGGTTGACACGGGAATATTCGCAAGTCATCCAATTACTGGTGAACTAGTCCCAGTTTGGGCTGCTAATTTCGTATTAATGGGTTATGGCACTGGTGCAGTGATGTCAGTACCTGCTCATGATCAGCGTGATTATGAGTTTGCTCATAAGTACGGGTTAGAAATTAAAAAAGTTATTGAACCTGCTAATGATGAAAGTTGTGATCTAAAGACAGCAGCTTATGAAGATAAAGGGCGATTAATTAACTCTAGCCAGTTTGATGGCTTAAGTTCAGAGGCGTCGTTTGATGCCATTGCAAAAGTATTAGAACAAACAAACAAAGGCGAACGCCAAGTTAATTATCGCTTACGCGACTGGGGAATTTCTCGACAGCGTTATTGGGGTACACCCATTCCAATTATCAATTGTCCGGATTGTGGGGCTATAGCAGTTCCAGAAGAAGAGCTGCCTGTGCGTTTGCCGGAGGATGTAACTGTTGATGGCAGTGGCTCACCTATTAAATCAATGCCGGAATTTTATCAGTGCTCTTGTCCAAAGTGCGGTGGGGAAGCGGAACGTGAAACAGATACTTTTGATACCTTCTTTGAGTCATCATGGTACTTCGCGCGCTTTACTTGTCCAGACAATACTGAATCGATGTTAGATGAGCGTGCTAAGCATTGGCTACCTGTTGACCAATACATTGGTGGGATTGAGCATGCAGTTTTACACCTACTATACGCACGTTTTTTCCATAAACTGATGCGTGATGAGGGTTTAGTGGATGGCGATGAACCTTTTAAAAATTTATTAACGCAAGGAATGGTACTCAAAGATGGTGTCAAAATGTCAAAATCAAAAGGCAATACGGTTGATCCTCAAGCTTTAATTGATAAATATGGTGCTGATACAGCTCGTTTATTTATGATGTTTGCAGCACCGCCAGAGCAGTCATTAGAATGGTCGGATAAAGCAGTGGAAGGTTCAAATCGTTTTTTAAAAAGATTATGGAGCTTCACAGCAGGACATATTGACAAGGGGACATGTGTTGAATTATCGCTCGATAATTTAAGTGATGATTTAAAAAATATTCGCCGTCAGATTCATAAAACAGTATCAAAAGTTAGTGATGATATTGGTCGCCGCCACACCTTTAATACGGCTATTGCTGCTGTGATGGAATTGTTGAATACGATAACTAAATTTGATGATGACAGTGATCAAGGACGGGCAGTTATTCGGGAGGCATTAGAAAAAATTATATTAATGTTATCTCCAATTACTCCGCATATCTGTCATGAACTATGGCAATTACTTGGGCACGATAAGTGGGTTGTTAATGAGTTATGGCCTAGTATTGATGAAACAGCTTTGTTACAAGATAAAATTGAGCTGATGATACAAGTCAATGGTAAGCTACGCTCTAAGATTAGTGTTAGTAATAATGCAGATAAAAAATCAATTGAGGTACTCGCTTTATCAGATGACAATGTACGTAAGTTTATTGATGGTAAAGAGATTGGTAAAATCATTGTCGTACCTGGTCGATTAGTTAACATTGTTGTTGCAGGATAATTTAAGGACACCTTTTTATGAAACGCTTTCTATCAAATAGTGTTGTTGCATTTTTATTGATGCTGCTAATCGGTTGTGGGTTTCATTTACGAGGTGATATAGACTATTCAGATAGTTTGCAAGTTATTCACATAGAAGGAATGAGCCTACAACGAGGTATTGGACTTCATTTGAAACGTGGTCTGATGAGCAATGGCATCGAGGTAGTGGATACTTATGAACAAGGCAGTGCGGTGTTGAAAGTAATAGAAACCAAGCATGATCGACGGGTTCTATCAGTCGGCTCTAATGCTAAAGTCAGTGAGTATGAGCTATATGCTTCAATAAGCTTCTCGTTGACGGGCCCACAAGGAAAAATACTTGCAGGTACCCAGCAAGTGCAAGCGCAACGAGATTTTCAATTTAATGAGAACCAAGTGCTTGCTAGAGAATCAGAGGAAGCCTCATTACGTCAGCACTTGAATAAAGAATTGGTACAGGGTGTTTTACGTCGCTTGTCTGCAATAAAATAATCATGTATGCGTTTTAATGCCGAACAATTAACTGAACAACTAACAAAAGGTTTGTTGCCTATCTACCTAGTGTTTGGTGATGAAGCAATGCTAGTAGAAGAAAGCAGTGGCCTCATCCGTCAAAAAGCAAGAGAAGAAGGCGCAACTGAACGACAAGTGTGGCATGTTGAAGGTCGATTTGATTGGTCTCAAGTTCAATGGCAAGAACAAAC
>CAJWKF010000091.1 GCA_913042265.1 uncultured Gammaproteobacteria bacterium | reverse complement strand
GCATCATTGACTTCGACGACCATTCCACGTTTTAAATCACTAGCTTTAGGCATTGTTATTCTCGAGGTATTATTAAATATTCATAGCATTATACCCTGCGTGTTCGTTTGAGGTCGTCACAACATTGGGTAAGTGATTACGTTAAGATAGTGATTAATAAAAAAATGAGTTGAATAAAATATGGTGAATATTGGACAAGTTAACACTTTAGTAGTGGTGAAAAAAGTGGATTTTGGAGTCTACCTAAATGGGAATGAGCTAGGTGATATATTATTGCCAGAGCGTTATGTGCCAGCTAGTTGCAAGTTAGAAGATGAACTGGATGTCTTCATTTATCTTGATTCTGAAGATTTATTGATCGCAACAACTCAAACGCCAAAAGCGATGGTTGGAGAATGCGCATATTTGAAAGTTGTAGAAGTTAATGCAGTAGGCGCATTTCTCGATTGGGGATTACCGAAGGACTTATTAGTACCTTATGGTGAGCAACAAAAACCCATGGAGGTTGGGCATTCTTATGTTGTGAGGTTGTATATTGATGAAGCGTCAGATCGAATTGCCGCGAGCAGTCGTTTAAATAAGTTTCTTGTGGATACTTCACCTTATTTCAAGCCACAGCAAGCAGTTGAACTATTGATATGTGAACGCACGGATCTTGGCTATAAGGCAGTAATTAATCAAGCTGTGATTGGACTATTGTTTAATAGTGATGTGATTAGGCCTGTTAGCTATGGCCAAACCTTAGAGGGCTATATTAAGCAAATACGAGAGGATAATAAGCTTGATTTGTGTTTGCAGCTAGTCACGAGGGAAGCTTTGGATGCCTTATCTAAACAGATACTAGCATTTATCGAAACCGAGGGTGGTCAAACAACCTTGACGGATAAAAGTACTCCGGAAGACATTGCCAGACAATTTGGTGTTAGTAAGTCAAGCTATAAAAAAGCTTTGGGGAAGTTATACCAAAAGCGGCTTGTTTTGATTGGAAAGCAATCAGTAAGCTTGGTGAAGTAGGATGACAATTAATTGGTACCCGGGTCATATGCACAAAGCTAGCAAAGAAATGCGAAAGATAATGCCACAAGTTGATCTGATGATCGAAGTCTTAGATGGCCGAATTCCATTTAGTAGTGAAAATCCTATGCTAGCTCAATTGCGTGGTGATAAACCATGCATTAAAGTACTGAGTAAATGTGATCTTGCAGATCCAGTTTTAACTCAAGTTTGGCAAGACTATCTTGAGCAGGATAAGGGCGTAAAAACGATTGCTTTGACGACGGATTCTCCTGAAAAGATGCTAGATTTGCTTGTTCTTTGTAAACAAATGGTGCCGAATAAAGCTAGTAGCGTGAAAAATATTCAGGCAATGATCATGGGGATTCCTAACGTTGGTAAGTCGACTTTAATCAATCATTTAGCGGGCCGTCTCATTGCTAAAACAGGAAATGAACCTGCAGTAACTAAGATGCAACAGCGTATTAAACTGGATCAGGGCATCGTGTTACTGGATACTCCAGGCGTGCTCTGGCCAAAACTAGAAAATCAGCATGGCGGCTATAGATTAGCTGTAACAGGCGCGATAAAAGAAACGGCGGTTAGTAATGATGATATTGCTATGTATGCATTAGCTTACTTGCGTGATGCTTATCCAGAGTCTTTGAAGGTTCGTTATCAACTGACAGAATTAGCTGAAGATGATGTAACTTTATTAGAGGCAATTGGAAGGAAAAGAGGTTGCCTTCGGTCAGGCGGCATTGTTGATTTGGAGCGAGCAGCTAAAATTCTATTGACGGAATTACGCGCAGGTATTTTGGGAAGAGTAACACTAGAAACACCTACTATGATGGAAGTTGAATTACGAGCTGTTGATAAAAAGAGGGAGTTAAAAGCTGCGAAAAAAAAGGCTAAGGAATTAAAAAAAGCGGGGGTGAGGATCTAAGGTATAGTTGATTTGATTGTAAAGAGGTGATGGTTAAGCAGAGATTATATATGGGTAATGTTGTTCTATTTGGATATGCCTGAATTTGGAGCAGATTTAAATCGAAAATTGTTGCTATTTTAATATGTTAATTTCAACGCGTCTATTTTGTTTTAATGCAGCTTGATGGCTACCTTCTAGTTTAGGACGTTCCTCACCATAGCCATGGATAATAAATCGTTCCCTTTCAATACCTTTACTTAGTAACTCCTGTGATACTGCTTCGGCTCTACGTTGAGATAAGTTTAAGTTATAAGGTGCTTCACCTCTGTAATCTGCATGACCTGTAATAAGGACTTCGTATTGTGGGTTATCTAAGAGGTAGTCAGCGACCATTTGAACAGTCGTTGCACCATCATAGTTAAGACTTGATAAATTCGTAGCAAAAAGAACATCATCTAGAAAGACAATCGGGTTTCCACTCCCCCCTTGTTGTAGTACATTTCCTGCCCCACCCGATAGTTGAGTTGAGCCGCTACTATGAGCGCTGTTCTCTCCCGTCATGCTAATTGACAATTGGTTGAGAAGTTCTTGGACTCGTTTTTTTTCTGCTCTGGCCTGTTCTATATCTATTTGAATTCTATTTGCTTCAG
>CAJWKF010000090.1 GCA_913042265.1 uncultured Gammaproteobacteria bacterium | reverse complement strand
AAGGCAAGCCTACCTAGGATTGTAAGCCGTTATGAACCAAGCGCTGGAGGGTGCCCATATGGTGCCGTCTTCGCGAGCAAATTGGCCGATTACATCCTGCAGTGCTTCTACAACTGTACTCTTTAGCCGTTCGCCATCGGCTTCTGCAAGACGTATGATTTCACCTGCAGGTCCTATTTCGAGGGCAAACTGTATCGCCTCCTCAATATTTCGACCAATACATATATCTGAATCAAATCGTTCAAACTGAATACGCTCAAACCCAACGGACTGAAGCATGTCACTCACCATATCTGGCCCCGCCATCGAAAAGGGGCCAGGTCCACAATGGACCGCTTTGGTATCATCGTGAGAAATAACTGGAACGATTTCTCGCACACAAAGTTCAGCCGCGTGAAGCCAAGGGTTATCTTCTCTTTTGCGCCATACAACCTGAGTGAACTTACCGCCGGGTACCAAGGATTGACGTATATTCTTCATGGCAAGCCCGGGTAGGTTAAAAAACATTGTTCCAAAGCGAGCAAAAGCTTCATCATAAGGCCCACCGAGGTCATCAGCTTCTACGTCGGCGATCATAAAAGCCGCGTTTTTTACGTTTTCTTCAGCCGAAGATTTGTTGCATTCACGAATAAAGCTACTGGCACAGTCAACTCCTGTCGCTCTGCCCTCCGCACCGAGTGCTTTAGCAATGTTGATAGTGCAGTCACCAAAACCGCAGCCCACATCAAGAACTCTGGCCCCTTCTAGATATGACGTACGTTTGAGGGCTTCTTCGCTGATGGAGGCATAGCCCTCAACAAACAGGTATTTAAAACGGGTGAATTTGTCAAATAATACAGTGTTCCAAGCCTCTATAACAATTTCATTACTCATGAGGTCACCTTGATGTGTCGATACTAGTTAAATGATGTGTTCAGCTGGACATGGTTCAGAAAGACAATGGCTACGCCAACAATAGCGTCAGACTCCATTGATTTATGCTTTAATCTCCAGAGTTGCAATAATCCACGTTTGTTAGAGATTAAGCAATGTCTATAATTGGGTCGTAAGGGGCCAGATGTAATCTGAGCCACTACAAATAATGATCAAGCACGTCGGTGATGAGGCTTCATTCATCACTGACATTCAGCACCTTGTAGTTTCTGCGATAGCAGTAACGGATGAAGTTAGATCATTTGTTGATGGTTCAGCTTTTTGAAACATGACCCTGCCATGACCCAATAAAAAAGCCTCAACAGAGTAAACTCCGTGAGGCCTTATTTTTAATGGTGGCTCGACCTGGAATCGAACCAGGGACACAGGGATTTTCAATCCCTTGCTCTACCAACTGAGCTATCGAGCCATCAAGGTCGCGTATTAAACCTGTTGATGGCCATCAGTGTCAAGTGCGTGGGCGATTTAATTTGTTTTTGGGAGTACATTTAAGACTAGATTATTTGTATTTTATTCACCAAATTCTAGGGTGTTAAATAAACTTTGCAAGGTATTGGAGTCAAGCTTGCAATGCCAGTTGGAGGATATAGGGAGCGCAACGATCTGATATAGAATTGCCTGTGCTTGTTCTTTTGATTGAATATCGATGAGTGGCAACTGTTTTTGCATTAATGCCGCAACTTCTGCTCCTGTTGATTCTAAGGAGAGTTTACTGGAGAGTACATCTATAAGCTGTCTAATATCGATGTGAGAAAAGAGGCTTGGAATTGTATTGACGAGTACTTTGTTAGCTTTAATGGTGAAGTCTAAGCCCAAGTCACATAGTTGGGTTTGATTGCAGGATAAGACATCAAGACTTCGTTGGCTCAAGTTGATTTTAATGGGAACTAATATGGGCCTTGAACTTAGGGTCTGGGTGGCTAAAGCATCTTCATACTGTAGTTGCCTTAGCTGTTGCTCGGCTGTTTGCAAATCTAATAGTAGGTAGCCATGATTGGACTGTGTTAACAAGTATTTCTGTGAAAGTAGGCCAATGATTGTTCCAAAAGGGTTGGGGTCTTTTGTTACGAGATTTTGAGAGGTTTGGTTGCGTGACATGTTTGTTTCGAAAACTTGATTTTTTAGCGGGGTTACATTTTTTTTAATAACTGTGGAAATATCATTAGCGTCACTCTGTGGTATTTGAGTGGACAAAGCATCATGAACGGCCTTATTAATGAGCCCATGAATCAACCTAGCATCCCTAAACCGTACTTCGTGTTTGGTAGGGTGGACGTTTATATCAAGTCGATCTAACGGCATAGTTAGATAAAGTACAAATGCAGGGTGGCGCCCTGATGGTATAAAGTCGGAATAGGCTTTGCGAATGGCATGATTGATGACACGATCTCGAATCACTCGGCCATTAATAAAAAAATAATGTATATCGGTTTGAGGCCTATGTCCTTCTGCATTTGCTAACCAACCAACTAGTTTTATTGAATCGTAATCTTGTTCAATATAAAGGCTGTGCTTAAGGAAAGTTTTTCCGCATATTTTAGCGATTCTTTCCTGTTGTTGTTTTGGTGTGATGGCCCGAGGAAGTTTTAATGTACTGTTAGCAGAAAACTGACAGTGAAAACCAATAGAAAATTGACTAAGTGCAAGGCGTTGGAGTGTTGTGACAATATGATTCAATTCGGTTTTATCACCCTTTAAGAATCGACGCCTTGCGGGTACATTAAAAAAGAGCTCCCTAACTTCAATGGTGGT
>CAJWKF010000089.1 GCA_913042265.1 uncultured Gammaproteobacteria bacterium | reverse complement strand
AGAGCAAAAAAGTTAGATGAAGCACGCTTAGTAACTCGTTCATCTCTAGATGAGGCAGTAGCTAATCAGCAACGCCAGCTCGTATCATTAAAACGTCTACAATATGATATTGATGAGCATACTTCACGTCTAGAGGGCTTAAAAGCACGCCAAACAGGTGCTGCGGCAATGTTAAAACAAGCGAAGCTGAATGTAGATCGAACTGTTATAAGATCACCTTTTAATGGCCGCATAGCTAATTTGAATGTTTCAATCGGCGATAGGGTGCGTGTGGGTGACAGTTTATTGTCAGTATATGACCTTGACGAACTAGAAGTCAGAGCGCAAATTCCAGGCCGGTATCTTAAACAGGTTCGTAATGGTTTAAGGCAAGGACAGGCTGCTAAAGCAAAGGCTGTTCTTGATGGTAATGAATTATTATTTGAATTGACACGTTTGTCAGGAGAAACACGTCAAGATAGTGGTGGTGTTGATGGTTTATTTAGCCTAACTGGCGATAATCATACACTAGCTCTAGGTACATTTTTGGAGTTATCTTTATCATTAGAAACACAAAGGAATGTAGTTGTTGTTCCCTTTAATGCTTTGTATGGGCTGAATCGTGTCTATCGTATTAAAAATGGGTATTTAGAATCTGTCAAAATTTCTCGTGTTGGTGAATTTCAAGATAGTAATGGACAAACTCAGCTGTTAATACGAAGTGAAGTTTTACGTAAAAACGATAAAGTAGTCGTAACACAACTTCCTAATGCCATCACTGGCTTACGTGTAAAGTCGCTAAATGATTAAGCATAAGTCTGATATCATTGGTTTGTTTGCTCAACATAAAGTTGCAGCTAACTTATTAATGTTGATGGTTTTATTGGCTGGACTAGCCTCACTGACCAAGTTAAATACTCAGTTTTTCCCAAACTTTATACTTGATAGAATTACAGTTCAAGTTGAATGGCGTGGTGCCAGTTCAGAGGATATTGAAGAGGCAATTTCTTCTCGTATAGAACAAGAGTTGCGAACTATTGATTATGTAAAAAAAATGACCTCTACCTCATCTTCTGGTAGTTCTGTTGTCAGCCTTAAGTTTGAAGAGGGAACTGAGATGGGTGCTGCTTTAGATCAAGTTAAAGAGCAGATTTCCCAATTACGAAACTTACCTAGCGATGCAGAAATACCCAAGGTCAGTTTGGTCAGCCGATATGAACATATCGCACGCTTACTAATTACCACAGAAGGTGACTTAGAGGAGCTTCGATACTTTGTTCATGAGGCCGAGCAGCAATTATTAAACCGTGGTATTTCACGTGTTTCTGTTACTGGCTTACCTGAAGAAGAAATGGCTATTCAGCTGTCAACTCAAAAGCTCGAGTCACTTGGTCTTGATTTAAATGATGTAGGAGATCGGATTTCTGAATTAAGTAGAGATCTACCAGCTGGCGAAGTTGGAAGTGCAGATGCTGCACGAACACTACGAAGTCTTGATCAGCGCCGTGATGCTGATGCATTTTCTCAATTACCTCTGAAAATAGATTATTCTGGACGATTAGTGCTGCTTGATGATGTGGCAGATATTGAACGAAGACCAATGAGTAACCAAGTTAGTTTACTTTATAGAGATAAACCTGCCGTCGAAATACGTCTACAAAGAACAGAAAGTGCTGACTCTCTTGAGTCTGCAAAGATCTTAGAGGACTGGCTTGCAGAAACAACACCAAATCTACCAAAAGGGGTGACATTAGAAGTCTATGATGCCAGTTGGAAGCAAATTGCAGAAAGAATGAACTTGCTGCTCACCAACGGACTTGGTGGTTTAGTACTGGTTATTGGCATATTGTTTTTATTTTTGCATGGCAGAGTTGCAATATGGGTTGCAGTAGGCATCCCTATTTCTTTCATGGCCACGTTATTCATAATGTATATATTAGGCGGGTCAATTAATATGATTAGCCTATTTGGTTTAATTATGGCCTTGGGTATTATTGTTGATGATGCAATCGTAGTTGGTGAAGATGCGCTTGCACACTACCAGTTAGGAGAAAACTCTTTGATGGCTGCAGAAGGAGGGGCAAGGCGTATGCTAGCCCCCGTTATTGCTTCTTCTTTAACTACAATTTCTTCTTTTTTACCCTTGCTGCTCATTGGCGGTACTATAGGAAATATTTTATTTGATATTCCATTTGTTGTCGTGTGTGTAATTGTAGCTTCTTTATTTGAGAGCTTTTTGATCCTTCCAGGTCACTTACGCCATGCTTTTCATAAGATGCACCACCAAAAAGCATCGCCTAATCGTCAGTTATTAGACACCAACTTTAATACTTTACGGGATGATCATTTCCGACCCTTAGTTACTAAAGCTGTGGAGTATAGAGGTACTACTATTGCAGCAACTTTGGGCTTGTTAATTATTTGTATTGGCCTATTAGTTGGTGGTCGAATTGCCTTCACGTTTTTTCCCTCACCAGAAGGTCAGAAAATTTTTGCTAATGCACGTTTTACAGCAGGAACTCCCTCTGATGTTGTTGCTGATTTCTTAAATGATTTGAACCGTTCATTGGATGAAACTGAAGAAGCCTTAGGAGGCGATCTTATTGTCTTAGATGTGACACGCCTAGGTAGTGCAAGTACTTCAGGCGGTGCATCAAATCAAACGGCAGAACGATATGGTTCTATTCAGGTTGAAATGATATCTCCTGATGTCCGCGATGTGCG
>CAJWKF010000088.1 GCA_913042265.1 uncultured Gammaproteobacteria bacterium | reverse complement strand
TCTGGCCATGAACTTATGTAATTGTTGAGCTGCTTTATTTGTTTTTCTTTTAAGTCTTGCTTTAAAAATAGACTAATTTGACTGGCATCTTCCCACTGGTTACTGACATTATTTATATTCTGCAATAAAACAAATAAACATGCTGGCAGGGCTAGAGCGATGCCAATAACACCAATTGTCATGAAGCTGGAAAAAGGTTGGCGCCACAATCGACCGAGGCTGAAAAGCATTGATTGAATGTGCCGAAGTACGTAGTTTTTAGCATTAAAGGAAAAGCCCTTTTTCACAAGCTCGCCTCTGTATCTAGCCGGCCATTCTGTATAGCTATCTGGCGATATGACATGGACTGAACTATATTTAAATCATGAGTTGCTATAAATACTGTTACACCAACCTGATTAAACTGTTCAAACAATTGCATAATATCTCGCGATAAATCCGGGTCAAGATTTCCTGTTGGCTCATCCGCAAGTAGAATTGGAGGACGGTTAACCACTGCTCTGGCAATACCAACTCGCTGCTGCTCACCACCAGATAGTGCTATTGGTAAACTCCGTTCTTTGTTAAGCAAGCCAACTTTATCGAGTGAAGCACGCACGCGACGGCCTATCTCTCGATGATCTTCACCTTCTATAACCAAAGGCAAAGCAACGTTATCAAAAACAGTTCGGTCATGAAGGAGGTTATGTTCTTGGAATACTAAGCCAATTTGTCGGCGATAATAGGGTACTTTACCTTTATTTAGGCGACTTAGGTTTTGGCCATTAACCAATACTTGCCCATGTGTACTCCGCTCGATTAGAGCAATGAGCTTTAATAGCGTACTTTTTCCTGCACCTGAGTGGCCAGTTAGAAATGCCATTTCGGCTTCTTCAAGATGAAAGCTTAAGCCAGATAAAGCCTCGTATCTACTAGGGTAACGTTTATAGACATCTGTGAACTGAATCATGAATTAGTCTTCACGGCCCAGGAGTGCATCGACAAACTCAGCAGCCTTGAAAGGCCGCAAATCATCAATGGCTTCACCGACACCAATATAGCGAATGGGTAGCTTGAGTTTTTTAGCGATAGCAAAAATAATTCCACCTTTAGCGGTACCATCGAGCTTAGTTAAAGTGATGCCCGTAACATCAACGACCTGTTGAAATTGTGTTGCCTGGGTAAGAGCATTTTGTCCGGTACCAGCATCCAACACTAACATTACTTCGTGAGGAGCATGAGCATCAAGTTTACCCATGACACGTTTCACTTTCTTTAGCTCTTCCATCAAATTTTCTTGGGTATGCAAGCGTCCAGCAGTATCAGCAATTAGGACATCGATATTTCGGGCCTTTGCAGCCTGTAAGCCATCAAATATTACCGAAGCTGAATCGGCACCGGGCTGTTGCGCAACTACTGGTATGCCGTTACGCTCCCCCCAGACTTGTAACTGTTCAACTGCTGCAGCACGGAAAGTATCGCCGGCCACGAGCATGACACTTTTACCCTCACTTTGGAACTGTTTAGCAAGCTTACCAATAGTGGTAGTTTTACCGACACCGTTGATACCCACCATTAAAATAACATAAGGTTCAGCTTGTTCAGGAATAACCAAGGGTTTTTCTGAGGGTGTCAAAATGTCAATCATGTCATCACGCAAAGCATTGAACAATATATCACTATTGCCAAGTTGATTACGTTGCATACGCTGCGTTAGATTCAGAATAATAGTTTGTGTTGCATCAATACCGATATCAGCACTAAGTAATTGGCTTTCAAGTTCTTCTAATAGGTTATCATCAATGGTTTTCTCACCAAAAAAAAGTGAAGAAAAGCCATCGGTTAATTTTGAACTACTACGGCTTAATCGTTGCTTTAATCTGCCAAACAGATTACTTTCCTCATCTGCTGCTGCATCGACGGTTGAGGAAATATTTAGGGGTTCAGCTTTTGAAGTATTATCAGCAGCGTGGTCTTTTTTTCTTAGGAAACTAAACATAATGGTTTTTTGTCTCTACACTTCAACAATTAATTTTATCATGTCAGGGAACTATAAATGCAGATGCTTAAAAAAATAATCCTAGCATGTAGTTTACTACTTGCATCACCAACCATAGTCTATGCTGATGTAAGCGAGTATCTATTAAAAAACGGGCTAAAACTGATTGTCAAGCCTGATCATCGTGCGCCTGTCGCAGTGACTCAAGTTTGGTACAAAGTCGGATCGAGTTACGAATACAATGGTATTACGGGTATTTCACATCAGTTAGAACACATGATGTTTAAAGGTACGGAAAATCTTGCTCCTAATGAATTCTCTCGTATCATTGCAGCTAATGGTGGTAGGGAAAATGCCTTCACTGGGCGAGATTACACTGCTTACTTTCAAACAATGGAAGCTGACCGCTTGGAAGTTAGCTTCCGACTCGAAGCAGAGCGAATGCGCAAATTAATCATTGATGAAACAGAATTAACTAAAGAACGCGAAGTGGTGGCAGAAGAACGCCGATTGCGAACAGAAGATAATCCTATTGCGATGACACGTGAAGCATTTAATGCGACAGCATTTGTTAATAGTCCTTATCACCACCCGATTGTAGGCTGGATGAGTGATATTAACCATTATGAAGCTGAAGATTTAAGGGACTGGTATCAGAAATGGTATGCACCTAACAATGCCACTGTTGTTGTGGCGGGAGATGTCGAGGCTGAGGCTGTATATAAGCTAGCAGAAAAATATT
>CAJWKF010000087.1 GCA_913042265.1 uncultured Gammaproteobacteria bacterium | reverse complement strand
GTGTCCAAGAATAGAAGAATGAAGTTCAGTGGGACGAATGGTACTCCATTGCTGGCAACCAGGGCAGTGCCAATGCATAGTTTTACCGGAAAAACCACATTGATGACAAAGGTAATTACGTCTTTTTTGGAGTATGTCATGAGTAGTATCTTGTACTAGCGGTATGAGGTTAGGGTTTGTAATTTCACCTAATGACAAAAGTGTATCTAAACCTTCTATGGATGGGTTATCTTTCAACTGTTGCTGAAGGTATTTTTGCGCTTCCCCGAGACCATATTGCATTTCGATTACTTGAGTGAGCATAAGGTGTACGCTAGTCATGATGGGGTGACGTACCAGTACTGATTTTAGCCAAAGATTAAATACTGGAAGTTTATCTAGTTGATAATAACAAATTTTTAATAATGGTAAGGCTTCTGGAATATAATGCGGATCTTGTTGTTCAATATGTTCTAGCGATTTAAGCGCCTTGTTATAATTGCCGTCCTTTATATGCAAGTGGGCCTTTAATAAAGCTGCACGAACGCAATTAGGATCAAATTCACTGGCTTTTTTGAGAAAAGATAAAGGCTCACGAGTCATGCTGTCTGATACTTCTTCTGCTAGCTCGCAATAGAACTGTGCAATCTCGGCTTTCTTTTTTTTCGGATTGTGAGAGTGTAATTTTTTTGCAATATTAATGGCTTTTTGCCATTGTCGTTCTTGCTGATATATATTCAATAAATGTTCATATGCATCACTGGGTGGGGAAGTTGAATTAAGCAATTCAAGAAACAACAATTCAGCACGATCAAGTACTCCTGCACTCATATAATCCAATCCCAACTCTATCAGGGCATGCTCTCTCTGCAGTGGAGTTAGCGTGGGACGGGCAATTAGATTTTGATGAATACGAATTGCACGTTCTGTTTCACCACGCCGTCTGAATAAATTTGCCAGTGCTAGATGTGTTTCAACTGTCTCACTATTTACTTCAAGTAGCCGAATAAAAACATCAATAGCTTTGTCAGGTTGCTCATTGAGTAAATAATTTAGTCCTTTAAAATACTCAGGATCAAAATGACTTCGCTCTGGGTTGTAACGTTTTTTGTAATGCTTTCGTGCTGACATCCAGCCCGACAGTGCTGCAATTGGTAATAGAATAAATAGCCATTCCATAGTAATTAATTAATGTGTGTCTTTTATAGGTAAGATACGAAGACTATCAAGTTCTTGTTCTCGGAGAGCAACTTTCTTCTGTAAGCACCTGTTTTCATAGCGTAATTGTAAAGAGCTGATAAAGATAGCTAGCGCACCAAGGATGATACCAGTGACGAGGGAGGCAATCACAACTATTGATATAGGCATTGTTATCACTCCCAGATAATATTGAATTTCAACAGGGACGTTATTAACGGCAGAAAAAGCGGCACCAGCAGCAAAAACTGTGATGAAAATAACAATAGTAATAATCCGCTGCATAGTGAAATCTCTCAATCAAGTCGTAGTAATTATTGGTTTTAAGGTTATTACCTTAATAGTAGAATCATACCTCAAAATGATGAGCTGCCCAGATTAGATTGAAATCATGTAAAATTGCCCATCAAATGACAATGTGTGCTGCTATACAATAGACTGCTGGAGAATTAAATGACTTTTGTTGTCACCGAGAACTGTATTAAATGTAAATATACTGATTGTGTAGATGTATGTCCGGTAGATTGTTTTCATGAAGGGCCCAACTTTTTAGTAATTAATCCAGAAGAATGTATTGATTGCACTTTATGTGAGTCCGAGTGCCCGGCAGAAGCAATTTATTCTGATGATGATTTACCTGAGAATCAGGTGCATTTTACGGAACTTAATGAAGAACTTTCTAAAATTTGGCCAGTTTTAGCTGAGAAAAAAGAGGGTCCAGCTGATGGTGCAGATTGGGATGGTAAACCTAATAAAATTGATCTGCTAGAGCGATAAAATCAAGCAATAATGAAAAATTTAGTGCTGGATACGCAAGTTTTTATATCAACTATAAGGTTAAAGCATTAAGCTTTTTAACTTCTTAAGTGCATTATTTTCGATTTGGCGAATACGTTCTGCAGATACTTGATAATGGTCTGCCAATGTATGCAGGGTAACTTTACCATCATCATTCAACCAACGTTGGCGTAAAATATCTTGGCTACGTTCATCCAATGTTGCTAATGCGTTGCTTAACTTTTGTTCTTGATAATCAGAAAAGTCAGCTTGTTCTATACGTTGCGATGGGTCAGAATTTTCTGGTCCTGCTACATATGCGGCAGGAGAGAAGTGATTGTCGTCATCATCCGTGTCGACAGGTAAGTCAAAAGAGGTATCAGGTTGAGCTAAACGACGCTCCATATCCATCACGTTAGCGGGTGTAACTCCCAAGTCTGAAGCTACGGCCTCAACTTCAGCCTGATTTAACCATCCTAAACGTTTCTTAGCACTGCGTAGGTTAAAAAACAATTTACGTTGTGCCTTAGTAGTGGCAATTTTAACGATCCGCCAGTTCTTGATAACATATTCGTGAATTTCTGCTCGAATCCAGTGCACAGCAAAAGATACTAAGCGAACTCCTTTTTCAGGGTCAAAGCGCTTAACAGCTTTCATTAGCCCTATATTACCTTCCTGTACAAGATCAGCCACAGGCAGACCGTATCCGCTGTATCCTTTAGCAATACGAGAAACAAAACGTAAATGTGAGAGAACCAGACGTTGAGCAGCATCACGGTCACCATC
>CAJWKF010000086.1 GCA_913042265.1 uncultured Gammaproteobacteria bacterium | reverse complement strand
GCCAGCGCAGATGTATATCGACCGGCAGCAATTGAGCAATTAAAAACATTAGCGGTTGAAGTCGAAGCGACTTTTTTCCCAAGTGATATTAGCCAAAAACCAGTAGCTATAGCACAAGCAGCGATCGCTGAAGCAAAGTTAAAATTTATTGATGTCGTTATTATCGACACTGCCGGTCGTCTGGCGATTGATGAAGGCATGATGAGTGAGATCAAAGAACTCCATCTTGCTATTAATCCAATCGAAACCTTATTCACTGTAGACAGTATGACGGGCCAAGATGCAGCTGTCACGGCGAAAGCGTTTAACGAAGCTCTCCCGATAACAGGTATCATTCTTACTAAAACAGATGGTGACGCTCGTGGTGGTGCAGCACTTTCTATTCGACATGTCACAGGTAAACCAATTAAGTTTATGGGCGTGGGTGAAAAAACGACAGCACTAGAGCCATTTCATCCTGATCGTGTTGTGTCCAGAATCCTGGGCATGGGAGATGTATTATCGCTGGTGGAAGAAGCTCAGCGTAAAATGGATCAGGGCTCAGCTGAGCAATTAGCGCAAAAACTGAAAAAAGGCAAAGGTTTTGATCTCGAGGACTTTAGGGATCAGTTAAGACAAATGGGGAATATGGGTGGTATGGCCTCTATGATGGATAAATTGCCGGGGATGAGCGCTATTCCTGCGGCAGCTAAGCAACAAGTTAATGATAAAGAGTTGGGTAGGTTAGAGGCTATTATCGATTCAATGACTAAAAGAGAACGGAAGAAGCCCGACATAATTAAAGGCTCACGCAAAAAAAGAATTGCGGCAGGCTGTGGTATGCAGATCCAGGATGTTAATCGCTTACTTAAACAGTTTTCGCAAATGCAAAAGATGATGAAAAAAATGAACCAAAAAGGCGGAATGGCAAAGATGATGCGTGGTTTGGGTGGCAGGTTTCCATCTGGTGGAGGTATGCCTTTTTAAGACAAGCTTAATTTAAGCTTTTCAAATGTAATATAAGTGCGTAAAATGTTTCTGTTTTTCGCTCTCGTTTTCAACAGGCAGAAATATGGTCACAATTAGAATGTCACGCAGTGGTGCTAAAAAGCGCCCTTACTATAATGTTGTTGTCGCAGATTCACGTAATAAACGTGATGGACGTTGCATCGAGCGTGTAGGTTTCTTCAATCCCTTAGCACAAGGTCAAGAAGAAACGTTACGTCTTGATTTGGATCGCATTAAACATTGGGTAAACCTTGGTGCACAAACATCTCAACGTGTTGCAAGTTTGGTTATGCAAGCCCAAAAAGCAGCAGCATAATTTATTATAAAAGATACCAGTATTCAGACTGACGAGACTTTTATCCCGATCGGAAAAATTGCTGGTGTGTTTGGAATCAAGGGCTGGATGAAGATATTTTCATTCACGCAACCAAGAAAGAACATATTAAGTTATTCCCCACTCTATCTTTTTACGAAAGGACAGTGGATTGAAGCAAAAGTGACTAATGGTCGTGTTCAGGGCAAGGGCATCGTCATTGCATTAGACAATATTACCGCGCCAGATGATGTTTTACCATTGATTGGCACGGAGTTGGCAATCAAAGAACATCAGTTAAAGCCAACTGAGCCAGATGAGTTTTATTGGTCTGATTTAACAGGCTTAGAAGTGTTAAATTTAAATGGTGTGCACCTAGGTCATGTAGATAGCATAGTCGAAACTGGTGCGCATGATGTACTGTTAGTAAAAGACAAAGTACAAAATACGCAGAGGCTAATCCCTTTTGTAATGGGAGAAACTGTTGAAGACGTCAGCTTAGCTAGCGGTGTTATTCGGGTTGATTGGGAATTAGATTATTGAGGTAACATCATGCGCGTAGGTGTAGTGTCACTGTTTCCCCAAATGTTCGATGCAATAACGCAGTACGGTGTTACTAGCAGAGCAGTTAAGCAAAAGAAGTTGATATTAGACTATTGGAATCCACGTGACTTTACTCAGGATAGACACGAAACAGTAGATGATAGACCTTATGGTGGTGGCCCTGGCATGGTAATGAAAGTTGAGCCATTGCGACAAGCCATTTATACTGCAAAGCAGAAGTTGGGGGACGAAACGAAAGTAATTTGTCTGTCACCTCAAGGGCGGCGGTTAGACCAGCAAGGTTTATTGGAACTAGTAGCAAGAGATGCAATGATTTTAGTTGCAGGGCGATATGAAGGTATTGATGAGCGCCTTATAGAAAAAGAGATTGATGAGGAATGGTCTATTGGTGACTATGTTCTCAGTGGGGGTGAACTTGCAGCCATGGTTATGGTAGATGGTATGGCAAGATTACTACCAGGTGTGTTGGGTGATGAAGAGTCAGCAAAGCAAGATTCTTTTATGGCTGGCCTATTAGACCATCCGCACTATACACGGCCAGAAAATTTGGCTGAGCAAGCTGTACCCAGTGTGTTATTGGGTGGCGATCATAAGGCGATACGAAAGTGGCGTCTTAAACAGTCGATAGGACGAACTTGGTTAAGACGACCTGATTTGTTGGCAGTGATGACACTGGATGATGAGCAGAGAGTATTATTAGAACAATTTATTGCCGAATACAGGCATGAAGAGAAGTAGGAATTAGGAGTAGTACAATGAGTAATATTATTGAACAGCTAAATGCTGAACAAATGAGACAGGATATTCCTGCCTTTTCTTCAGGCGATACTGTTGTGGTAAAAGTTAAAATAAAAGAAGGCGATCGAGAGCGAGAACAAGCCTTTGAAGGTGTTGTAATTGCAAAACGTAACCG
>CAJWKF010000085.1 GCA_913042265.1 uncultured Gammaproteobacteria bacterium | reverse complement strand
ATCGCAAGTAAGGATCCGACCGCTCATGCCGAAATACAAGCGATAAGAATGGCTTGCCTGCAACAGAATAACTACCGGCTACCAGGTGCCACTCTTTATATTAGCTTAGAGCCCTGTTTAATGTGCGCTGGAGCAATCATTCACAGTAGAATAAGTAAGGTTTTTTTCGCAGCCACAGAGCCTAAAACTGGAGCAGCCGGTAGCTGTTACGATATTTTTAATGAAAATAAGCTCAATCACAATGTCGAATTTGAACAGGGACTTTTAGCGGAAGAAAGCAGTAAAATTCTCAAACAGTTTTTTAAGGCTCGCCGTTAGAATAAATAATTAAAAGAATAAACCTTGCTTATTTTCCTCAAAGTTTGATAATCAGAGAGTAATTTCCTTTTAGGAACCTTGGTTGAAACCTACATTTGGCTTTTCGATTATCTGGATACTAGTGCTCACCTCATGTAGCCCTAGCCCAACACAACTCGAGAAAATAAAACAGCGGGGTGAACTTATAGTCTTAAGTCGATATGGGCCAACGACACTCCATGAAAATGATGGTCAGTTTTCAGGACTGGAATATGATTTAGCAAAAGAATTTTCAGAGCGTTTGGGAGTGAAACTCAAGATCATAATTCCTGACAACTTACGTAATATTTTATACCAAGTAGAGCAAGATAAAGCTGATATTGCCGCTGCAGGCTTGACCATAACACCAAAACGTGAAAAAAAAATTCGGTTCGGTCCTGTTTATCAAGAAGTATCACAGCAACTTGTTTATCGCCAAGGTAACAATAAACCTAAAAACTTAGCAGCAATTGAGAATAAGTTATTAGAAGTCGTGGCAGATAGCAGCCACGTTGACCAACTCTTACAACATCAAAGTGACATACCAGAATTAAAGTGGATTGCAAGTGAATTGCTTGACAGCAAGAATTTACTTGAGCTTGTTCAATTAGAAATGATTGATTACACCATCGCAGACTCTAATGAAATAACTATAAATCAAAACCTATTCCCCGAGTTACGTGTAGCTTTTAATGTTTCAGATCCGCAACAGCTTGCATGGGCTATGTCATTGTCAAAAGATTCATCACTTTATGATGAAGTAACATTGTTTTTTGAAGATATCACAGCAACTGGAAAGCTAGACAGACTCATGGAAAAATACTATGGCCATATCCGGCGTTTTGATTATGTTGACACTCGAGCTATATATAGGAAGTTATTAACTCAGTTACCAAAGTACCAGCCCTTCTTTGAGCAAGCAGGAATAGAGTTCAATATTGATTGGCGCCTTCTTGCTGCTATTTCATATCAGGAATCACATTGGGATCCTAAAGCAATCTCAAATACTGGAGTGAAAGGTCTTATGATGATCACAAATGTGACTGCCAAACAAATGAAAATTAAAAATAGAAAAGATCCTAAGCAAAGTATTAATGCCGGTGCAGGTTATCTAAGCTCATTACGAAATCGTCTTCCAGAACGAATTCAAGAGCCAGATAGAACATGGATGGCATTGGCCGCGTACAACATTGGCTTTGGCCATTTGCAAGATGCTCGTATCTTGACGGAACAGTTTGGTGAAAACCCAGACCATTGGCCTGACGTCAAAAAATATTTACCGCTATTGAGTAAGAAGAAATGGTACAGCAAGACCAAACATGGTTACGCTCGAGGAAGTGAGCCAGTCAACTATATTAAAAACATTCGCCGGTACTACGACATTATATTGTACGCAAATCAAGATAGCACCGCGGACAAGTTTCAAGAGCAAGGGGGAAGCGTCACAGGAACAGGACAACAAAATCTCCCTCCTGCTTTATAACTGAATTTTAGACTTCATTTTTAGAATGCTAGGTAATGAAATAGTGCCTCGAAACCTTCTAATGTAACCATAACTTAATTTGAACTACTACCAATTAAATAATCAACCACCCTGAAAAGCTCTTCCACACCACCGGCCATCGGTACACTTGTGTGATACTGACCATTGACAACAAAGGCGGGGACGCCAGTGATACCCGATTTCTTAGTAACTGCGGTTGCTTTTTTCACTTTCGTTTTTACAGTATAAGACTTCATCATCTTTTCAAAGGTTTGCCTATCCACACCCTGTCTAGCAACATAATCGAGTATTTGTATTTCTGTCACTAGTTGTAGGCCATCTTCATGAATAGCCTCAAAAAATAAGGGATGTAATTTTTCTGAGTAGCCTAATGCTTCTGCTGCGTAAAATGCCTTAGCAAATGGTACTTGTCTGAGACTAAAAACAGCCGGTACTTGAACGAAATTCACACTTTCATCTGTAGACCTCTTCCAATCCTCTACTTCAGGCTCTAAATGATAACAATGTGGACAGGTGTACATGAACAGTTCTAGTACATCTATAGACTTATTGTTACTTACCGCAAGGCGTTCTATGTTTTTCTTATAGTGCACATCATCCATATAAGCTGCGGGTAATGCTATGGCAAACATTGTACTAAAAGATAACACCAAAACTAATAATACTTTTATTCTTTTTATCATCCTACCCAATTCCTATAGTTTAGGTTTTATAGCTCACCGTATGAGTGTAAGCCACCCAAAAACATATTAACTCCTAAAAAGGCAAACAAGGTGACAAATAAACCGATAACAGCCCACCATGCCATTGGCCTACCATGCCAACCTTTTATCATTCTCATATGCAACCAAGCCGCATAATTCAACCAGACAATAAGCGCCCAAGTTTCTTTAGGATCCCAAGACCAATACCCACCCCATGCTTCAGCTGCCCACAAGGCCCCTAATACTGTGGCTACTGTGAAAAATGCAAAGCCGAGCGCGATCGATTTATAAATCAAATCTTCCATAACAATTAAGTCAGGCATTACTGTTGACATTAAACCATCTGGTTTTACTTTACGAGCCCAAGAGGTAATCAAGTATGCAGAGCCAATCATCGCAGCCATTGAAAAAGCACCGTAGCCAACAAAGTTTGCAGGGACATGAATCTTCATCCAATAACTTTGTAACGCAGGGA
>CAJWKF010000084.1 GCA_913042265.1 uncultured Gammaproteobacteria bacterium | reverse complement strand
CTTGGTTATTTTATTAATTATTACTGGAGTAGACCTATGAGTGAAAAAATTGTAATGCGTGCTGGTGAATGTTTAATAGCCGGTGGCCCACCATTTACTGCTGCTGAACCTGAAGTTCTCATCGGTGAGTTAGATGGACCATTCGGCAGCGCATTTGCTAATTTGATGGGTGACCAGGTTAAAGGTCATTCACGCGTATTAGCATTAATGAATACTGATGTCATGGTTCGTCCTGCTACATTAATGGTTAGTAAAGTTACCGTGAAAAGTAATGCGTACACAACTATTTTATTAGGTACAGTTCAAGGTGCAATTGCTAATGGAGTACTAGATGCTGTTCGTAATGGGACAATTCCAAAAGAAAGAGCGAATGAGTTGGGAATTATAGTTTCTGTTTGGTTACACCCAGATATCATAACTGTCGAAGACTTAGATCATGAAGCTTTATTTAACATTCATCGTGAAGCGACACGTAAAGCCCTTGAAAAGGCAATGAATAATGAGCCTAGCATTGATTACTTATTGGAGAACCAAGATAAGTTAGTCCATAAATATTATGAGAGAGCATTAGCAAAATAAATATTAAGGTATTTTGACTAAGAAAGTAACGGTCCACATAGCCCGCTATCTGGGCCGTTATTTTATCTGTACTTAAATTAATTTGTTAGGCGCTATCGAAAATGATCATCAACGCCTCATGGATATTGAATGATGCATGAAGAAATAGCACACGTTTTTAATGACGGAGGTTTGTTATCGCAGCATATTGACGGCTACGCTTCAAGACCACAACAGTTAGAAATGGCAAATACTATTGCTGATACTCTCGCTGATAGTACAGTTTTAATAGCTGAAGCTGGAACTGGGACAGGAAAAACTTTTGCATATCTAGTTCCAGCAATTTTATCCGGTCAGAAAATTATTATTTCAACTGGAACCAAGAATCTACAAGACCAATTATTCAGCCGCGACATACCAACATTAAGGAAAGCACTAGCAGTTCCATTCCAAGCTGCCTTGTTAAAAGGTCGGAGTAACTACCTTTGTCACTACCGGCTAGATATGGCACAACATGACCCTTTACAATCCCAATATTCTGATACTCTCTATGACTTACAAGTCTGGGCAGGGCAAACGCGAACGGGAGATCTAAGTGAGGAAGATATACTTGAAGATGGATCCAGCCTATGGTCCAAAGTCACATCGACAGTTGATAACTGTTTAGGTCAAGCATGCCCCAACAATACAGAATGCTTCATAAATGAAGCTAGGAAAACGGCACAAGAAACAGATATATTAGTTGTAAACCACCACTTGTTAATGTCAGATATGGCCTTAAAGTCATCCGGTCAAGGTGAAGTTTTACCGAGTGCCGATGGCTATATCATTGATGAAGCCCACCAGTTACCTGACATTGCTACACAATTTTTAGGTGACCGAATTAGTAGCCATCAAATTCAAGAGTTGTGCCGAGATTCTGTCAGAGAAATGACTAAAGATGCAGCAGATATGGCATCTCTACAAGATCATGCTGATAAAACTGAATCTAGTTTAAGGGCTTTCAGGTTAAGCCTGGGTGAAAAAGAACAAAGACTGCCATGGATGTCCTTACTCGAAAAAATGGGAGTTGAGAGCAAGTTAGCAAGCTTATTGGAATCTATTGAAGATCTGTCAGAACAACTAGCAAAAGCTGCTGAGAGAGGCAAAGGCCTAGAACAGTGCCATACACGTTCTGTTGGTATATTAAATATACTACGATTATTTGACCAAGAACATGAAAATGACCTCTTGGTTTTGTGGGCAGATATCCGCTCTACGAGCATGACACTCCATGCGACCCCACATAATATAAGTGATTATTTCCATAAATGGATTGATCAAAAGAGACAAGCTTGGGTCTTTACTTCTGCTACTTTAACAATTGCAGGAAAGCTTAAAAACTTTAGTAGCCAATTAGGAATCAGTGAAGCGCACAATGTTGTCTGGCCAAGTCCTTTTGATTTTGAAAAACAAAGCCTCTTGTATATGCCTTCAATTCCCGTGGACCCAAACCATCTTGATTACTTAAAATATATTATAGAAATAAGTAAAGAAATGATCGAATATAGTCAGGGCCGCACTTTCTTACTTTTTACTAGTTATCGAGCACTAAATATAGTTGCTGAAGCATTAGCAGGTTCAAACTACCCATTAATGGTGCAAGGCCGTGCATCAAAAAGTCATTTGTTAACTGAGTTTCGTTCTCACGGTAATGCAGTTTTGTTAGGGACAAACAGCTTTTGGGAGGGTGTAGATGTGAGAGGGGAGGCATTATCTTGCGTTTTAATTGATAAAATCCCTTTTGCTGCACCTGACGATCCTATTTTACAGGCTAAAATTGACCATTTACGAAAGAGAGGCGGAAACCCTTTCACATCAATTCAAATTCCAGCTGCGGTAATTCAGCTTAAACAGGGTATTGGGCGACTAATTCGTGATGGCTCAGATTATGGCGTGCTCGTGTTATGTGACCCGAGGTTCTTGACTAAACCATATGGCAAACTATTTTTACGGAGTTTACCGCCAATGCCAATAACACTGAAGAGTGAGGATGTGGCTGATTTTTTTAAGGAAAGAGCGGGGGAGAATTAAAGGTTTTCTATATAGGAAAACCCAGCCATAAACGCCTGTTCTTGAAATTGTTTTAAACCGGTATCTTTAAAATTCATACTGGTGTCACTATTTTTTAGAGTTTCTTTGATTTTAGCTGATGATATCAAAGTTACATTAAGAATTTCAATCAATTGAATACTCGCTTCAAGCTTAAAGCTTACCGACCCACCTGCAAATTTACCTCGTGTCATTCGTTCTTTTATAACAACATGGTCCACCTTATAATCTGCCATTAATTTTGCAAAATCAAATTGGAATTTTTGAAGATGTTGCTTGTCCGTAGCATCGGATATGCTAATTTTCTTAACCCTACATTCAGGTAAAGTATAAAGGCCATCCTCAAATAACATTAAGCATATGACAGCATCATTACCTTTTAACTCAACACCACATAC
>CAJWKF010000083.1 GCA_913042265.1 uncultured Gammaproteobacteria bacterium | reverse complement strand
GACAGTAGATGTTGCATTACGTCGAAATGATGAAGTTTGGTTCGAAGAGTTACCATCAGAGCTTGAAGAGTTGATAGCTGATAAATTTTATTATGGTCATTTATTTTGCCATGTCATGCATCAGAATTATGTTTTGAAAAAAGGAGTTGATGCTAAGGAATTAAAGCAGAAAATTTTAGCTTCTTTTGATGCTCGTGGTGCAGAATACCCAGCTGAACATAATGTGGGCCATGAATATGCCGCGAAAGAAGATTTAAAGAATTTTTATAAAGACTTAGATCCAACCAATACATTTAACCCTGGAATTGGTAAGACTAGCAAATTAAAACACTGGTCTTCGGGCGTAGAATAAAATTCATTCATCGGCTATAAGGTTAGACTAAATTATTGTTAGTACAAGACGCGTAATCTGATGGTTCCTTCGACACTGTTTAAATGTTCTAGTGCAAGCTTAGAATCAAATTCTGCGACATCTAAGAGTAGATAGCCAACTTCATTTTCAGTCATCATATTTTGTGCCAAAATATTGATATTATGCTTAGCAAATAATTGGTTAATGTTAGATAAAACCCCGGGTCTATTGTGGTGAACATGCAAGATTCTGTGCGTGTTCGCTTGCTGTTGGATAGCAATTTCTGGGAAGTTAACTGCTGAAGTGGTATTGCCATTATCAGCAAACTGGACGAACTTTTCAGCTACTTCTAAGCCAATATTAGCTTGTGCTTCAACAGTTGACCCGCCAACATGAGGCGTCAAAATAACATTAGGGTAACCACGAAGGGGCGATTCTAATGCTTCACTGTTTGATTTAGGCTCTTTAGGAAAAACATCTATGGCGGCGCCACCAATTTTGTTGTGCTCAATAGCATGGGCCAAATCTTCTAGATTAACGCAACTGCCTCTGGCGGCATTAATAAAAATGGAGCCCAATTTCATTTGGTCAAATTGTGCTTTTGCCATCATGTTATTTGTTTCGGGTAGTTCCGGCACATGTAAGGAGATGACATCTGAGTGGCTAAGAAGGTACTGCATAGTTACTTGATTAGCATTTCCAAGAGGCAGCTTAGTAACCACATCATAATATATAACATTCATGCCTAAACTTTCAGCTAAGACTGATACTTGCGAGCCAATACTACCGTAACCAATTATACCTAGGGTTTTTCCACGTGCTTCATAGGATGCTTTTGCACTTTTAGGCCAGCTACCATTATGGACACTATGATTTTTTTCAGGGATACCACGAAGTAGTAAAATTGATTGTCCGATAACTAACTCTGCAACAGAACGAGTATTAGAGTAAGGGGCATTAAATACAGGAATGCCTTTCATTTTTGCTGCTTGTAAGTCGACTTGATTGGTTCCGATACAAAAACAACCTATACCTGCCAACTTATCGGCAGCATTAAGAACTTTTTCTGTTAGTTGTGTACGTGAGCGGATACCAATAAAACGAACGCCTTTTATTTTTTTTATCAGGGCTTCTTCATCTAGTGCATGAGATATAGATTCAATGTTTGTATATCCTGATTTTTCTAGGGCATGTATAGCATTTTTATGAACACCCTCTAAGAGAAGAAAGTGCGCGTCAGACTTTTTGAGAGGGGTTAGTTCCATGAGAAATTATCTATTTTTAGTTAGTGACATAAAATAACAAATTATTATAGCAGGTGTTGTCGTTGTTAGATGTTTGATTAATGAGTGTTTTAATGTGTTTTAGACCAGCTATTTTTTTAATAGAGCCAAGCTATTGAAGCTGATACCTCGCCATCCAGAAATTATAAAGTTTCGGATGTTTTGATGGTCATCACCATTGGGGTGGTTTAGTACATGATCATGATAGTAAGCCCCGAAACATGACAGGGTTTGTATTTCAGATAGATTATTTAATCGCCCGAAGGCAAATATTTTACATGACCCGTTATTCTGACCAGCTAAGTTGATTAAGTCACCGTTACTAAATTGTGTTGGTGTGAAGCTGTAATGTTTTTCGATGACAGTCATCGTATCTGTAAATGAAATACTCATAGGTGATTCTATGATGGCTGCTAATAGGGTGTCTAAGGTCATAGTAGTTGCTTGGTTTATTCTAGAGTGTAGATTATACATAAGATGCTGTTAGAAGCTTGATTTATAAATGAAGAAAGTGATTGAATATATCCTTATTTTAAGACTCTTTAAGTCGCAAAATAAAGAATAATAAGAGCAGGCAGAGGATGCCTAACATAGCTTGTAGTTCTATTTTTCCTGAAAAGATAACTATTGAGATACCAAAGGTAGCAACTATAAGAATCATTGCCTTATGTTTTACATGGGACTGGACAGTATGACTATTCTCCCATCGTGCCAAGGGTGGTCCAAAAATTTTATTGTCGAGTAGCATAAGGTGAAAGCGTGGTGAGCTTTTAGAAAAGCAAGCCAAGGCTAAGATAAGAAAAGGTGTAGAAGGTAAGAGGGGTAAAATGGCTCCTATAGTAGCCAAGAAGATACAGAGCCATCCAATACCAATTAAAAAATATTGTTTGAAGTTATTACTCACCGTGAATAATCAAAACTCATTGTGCACGCGACATATACTTGCCAGTAACGGTATTAATTTTTATAGTTTCGCCATTATCAATATATTCTGGTACCTGTATTTCAATACCGGTAGTAACCATGGCGGGTTTAGTTCGAGAGGAGGCTGTTGAGCCTTTGATTCCAGGTGCGGTTTCAGTAACAGTCATGATGACAGCAGCAGGTAGCTCGATAGCAATGACGTGGTTATCAAGTAATATAGCAATAATACCCTCCAAGCCTTCGGTGAGGTAGCCTTTTTCATGTTCAATATCATCTGCACTAATAGTGTATTGCTCATAATCATCAAGACTCATAAAGGTAAAGCCATCGGTGTCTTGATAGGAAAATTGGACTAATTTACGATCGCAGTCTACCTCTTTTAAAAAGTCATCACCTTTGAGAGTTTCATCGAGCTTTTGTTTGGTTTTTAAGTGATTAAAACGAACCTTATATAAAGTAGATGCTCCTCGAGATGAGGGATTGCGTACTTCTATTGCTTTGACTGAGTATGGTGCATCATTGACTTCGACGACCATTCCACGTTTTAAATCACTAGCTTTAGGCATTG
>CAJWKF010000082.1 GCA_913042265.1 uncultured Gammaproteobacteria bacterium | reverse complement strand
TAATTTCTTTTAATTTCAGTGCCCCTTCCATTGCAATGGGGTACATCGTTCCCCGCCCCAAGAAAAGTGCATGCTGTTTATCTGCAAATAGCTCGGCTAAACTTTCAATTTCATGTTCCTGAGCAAGTGCATTTGCTATTAGATTCGGCAATTTTTGTAAGCCACTAACAATCAATGCCTCGCGATCAGCATTTAGTGTTTTCTTCGCTTTTCCTATACTTGTAATGAGTAAAGCTAAAGCAACTAATTGCGTGGTAAATGCTTTTGTTGATGCCACACCAATTTCGGGCCCTGCATAAGTCAGGTAACATAGATCTGATTCTCTAGTTAAGCTACTTTCCGCTACGTTACAGATGGTTAGCGTTGGGGCATTTGTGCAACCATAACGAACTGATGCTTTACCTTTGATGTTATTACTTTGCTCGGCCTCCTTAGAGTTCCCGCCAGTTCTTCGAAATGATTTTATTTGTTGTAAGGCCGCTAAGCTATCAGCGGTTTCACCTGATTGGCTGATAGTCACAAAAAGAGTGTTGTTTTGAATAACAGGGTTACGGTATCTAAATTCACTCGCCACTTCAACTTGACATGGTAGACCTATAATATCTTCTGCCCAGTATTTAGCGACTAAACCAGCATGATAACTAGTTCCACAGGCAATAATATAAACTTGCTCAATATTGCTGAAAATAGTTTCAGCTTGAGGTCCAAAGCTAGATACCAATACTTTATCTTGGGTGATCCGTCCCTCTAAAGTATCGATGACAGCCTGAGGTTGTTCAAAAATCTCTTTATGCATATAATGGCGATGTTCACCTAACTCCACAGAATTGATGCTAAGGCTAGACTCTATAACTGACCTTTCAACTTGCACGCCATTGATATCATAAATCTCGACTGATTCACGTGTTAGTTTCGCAATATCACCTTCTTCAAGAAATATAAAGTTTTGTGTAACGGGAAGTAATGCTGATATATCTGAAGCGATGAAATGCTCACCTATACCAATACCAATGACTAGTGGACTACCTTTTTTAGTGGCAATCAGTGTACCTGGATCATTAATAGCTATGACACCCAGGGCATAAGCCCCCTCAAACTGTATTGTTGCTTGTCTTACAGCCTTAAATAAATCATCGGTAGCATCTAACTGTTCGTGAATTGCATGAGCAACCACCTCGGTGTCCGTTTCTGATGTAAACCTATAACCACTAGCGAGTTGATCTTTTTTTAATTCTCGGTAATTTTCAATAATACCGTTATGAACCACAGCAACTTTATTGTTGCACACATGCGGATGGGAGTTGTTTTCAGAAGGGACCCCATGTGTTGCCCAGCGTGTGTGAGCAATACCAATATTTCCTGATAAAACTTTTTGTGCTTTCTCAACTTTTGTTTCGAGCTCTTTTATCTTACCCATCGCACGGATACGCTGGATAGTATGGCTCGCATCCAGCAACGCAATGCCAGAAGAGTCATAACCTCGATATTCCAAACGTCTAAGGCCTTCTAATAAAATAGGCATTACACTTCTTTCAGCAACACCTCCAACAATTCCGCACATATTTTAGCTTAGCCTGTAATGTCAATTAGTGGATTATACACGAGGGTGAGCATGAAAGTATAAGTCCAAGAGGAGGTGTAATAGTGAGCCTGATTAAATAATTACTCCCTATAATATCAAAGCTGCTCAGTCATACTTCCAACATATCTCTCTATAGATGGGAGTTAGAATTCTCGGGGTCATTTCACTAGCATCAGATTAATACGTGCTGACTTGATTAGTCTTTTATCCAGTCTTGAGTATCACACTGTGGCTTAAATCCATCAACATAATCCAATAAGATAGCTCTGACTTCTTCGGTATTATTCTGGTCATTAGCATTTTGTAATCGCGGTAAAATATTATTTATCTTTGACCATAATATAACCTTTTCTTCTGCCCTCATAATTTTGCTATGATTCGTATCAGTAACATTCTCACCAATCAACAGTTCTTCATACAATTTTTCACCTGGGCGTAGGCCCGTATAAATGATCTCAATATCACCTTCAGGATGCTCTTGATCTTTTTCAATATATCCACTTAAGTGGATCATTCGTTTAGCGAGGTCAACAATACGTAGAGGCTCACCCATATCTAATACAAACACGTCACCGCCTTTTCCCATAGCACCGGCCTGAATAACAAGTTCTGCCGCTTCAGCTACACTCATAAAATAACGAATAATCCGAGAATCCGTAACTGTTATCGGGCCACCATTAGCAATTTGTTCCCGAAATAAAGGCACAACAGAGCCTGAGGAACCCAATACATTTCCAAAACGGACCATGATTAACCGCGTATCATTTTGTTCTCCAGCGAGCCCTTGCAAAACAAGTTCAGCAAAGCGTTTTGTTGCCCCCATCATGTTAGTCGGCCTTACTGCCTTATCCGTTGAAATTAAGACAAACGTTTCAACCTTCCTCGCAATTGCTGCTTTCACGCATGACAATGTACCAAACACATTATTTCTAACGCCTTCACTTGAATTTTTTTCAACCATCGGAACATGCTTGTAGGCCGCGGTATGATAGATTGTATTAATTTTAAAACGTGAACATGTTGATTCAATTCTTTTTTGGTCTTGTACATTACCTAGTAAAGCAAAAATAGGCACAGCAGTATCCAGTAATTCCAACTCCCTTTCAATCGCATACAAGCTAAATTCATTAAGTTCATACAGTACCAATGATGATGGTTTTAGCCTTATAATTGTCCGGCACAACTCACTTCCTATTGACCCACCCGCGCCTGTGACCATTACTACCTTGTTAGTAATATTAGCTTGCAATAAATCTTTTATAGGTACAATTGCCTCGCGACCTAACAGATCTGCAATATCAACTTCTTGAATATCAGAAACATTGACTTTACCATCAGCCAAATCTATTAAACTTGGTAGAGTTCTTACATGAAGTGAGTATGGTTCGAGCAATCTAATGAGCTCATTTCGCCGAGCTCTAGATACTGAAGGTAATGCCAACAAAAGGTCAGTAACACCATGCAGCTCAATCAAATGACTCAACTGCGTAAATGGAAATACGGTCAGGCCATTAATCTGGTGGTTGTGAAACTCAACAGCATCGTCTATAAAAGCTACGGGCCGATATTGATACGATTGTTTTAATGCTTCAGCTAATTGCATACCTGAAGAACCAGCACCATAAATAATCACTGGCGGAA
>CAJWKF010000081.1 GCA_913042265.1 uncultured Gammaproteobacteria bacterium | reverse complement strand
GTTGTGGCGGGAGATGTCGAGGCTGAGGCTGTATATAAGCTAGCAGAAAAATATTTTGGGAAATTAACTCGAGAAGTTACCGCTGTAGTGAAGCCACAAATCGAAGTGCCACAACTAGGTATTCGCAAAGTTATAGTTCAAACGCCGGCCAAGTTGCCATATCTAATGATGGGCTGGAAAGTACCGGTGGTAAAGACTGCCGATGTGAGTTGGGAGCCATACGCTCTTGAAATGTTAGCTGGTATTCTTGATGGTGGTGCAAGTGCAAGGTTTTCTCGAGAGCTTGTCCGAGGGAAAGAAATTGCTACCAGTATAGGTGCAGGGTATGGGCTTTTTTCGCGCTTGGACGATCTGTTTATCGTAGCGGGAACACCTACTAAAGTTCACACAGTTGTTGAGCTACAACAAGCAGTAAAACAACAAATAGAAATGTTAAAAACTGAACTTGTAAAAGAACAAGAACTAACACGAATCAAGGCTCAAGTTGTTGCCAATAAGACCTATGAAAGGGATAGTGTGTTTTATCAAGCAATGCAAATTGGTATGTTAGAAACTATCGGGCTGGATTGGCGCTTAAGTGAAGAATATGTAAAAAATATTGATGCTGTAACAGCCCAACAAGTTCAAGCTGTTGCCAGAAAGTATTTCATTGATAAAACATTAACAGTTGCAGAGTTACTTCCTCAATCCATTGGTGATAAACCACATCCAAAACCAACATTTGGAGTTCGTCATGGTTATTAGGGCTTTCTACCACATTGTTGGGCTACTGTTCACACTAACTGTTCAAGCAGGCCCACAAATTGAGCATTGGGTAACAGATAATGGGGGGCGAGTTTTTTTTGTTTCTGCTCCCGACTTACCAATGCTCGATGTTAAAGTTGTTTTTAATGCTGGTTCTGCTCAAGACAGAGCTTTACCTGGTACGGCGTTGTTAACGAATGCAATGTTAAGCGAGGGTGCTTCAGGTAAATCATCAGATGATATTGCTGCTGCTTTTGAAGATGTTGGTGCTAATTTTGGTAATTCAGCAAAGCGTGATATGGCGGTATTAAGTTTACGGACACTGACTCAAGATCATGCTCTCAAAACTTCATTACAGACGATGAAAACTGTGCTGAGCAAGCCAGATTTTCCGCAGGCTGCATTTGAGCGATTACAAAAACAAGTTTTACTAGTGCTTCAGGCTGAAAAGCAATCGCCGAGTGCGATTGCATCAAGAGCTTTTTACTCCAGCATTTATGGAAATCATCCATATGGATATATGCCAGCAGGTAATAATGATGTAGTGCCGAACTTAAATGTCAAGATTCTCAAAAAGTTTTATCACCAATTTTATGTGGCAAATAATGCGACCGTTGTTCTTGTGGGTGCTATAGATAAAGCACAAGCAAAAATAATAGCTGAACAATTATTGTCAGCTTTACCAGCAGGCGAGAGTGCAAGTCCAATCAATCCAGTTATGGAGCTTGTTGCAGAAAAAGTAGTAGTTATTGAGCATCCATCACAACAAACTCATATTATGATGGGGCAGCCTGGCATAAGTCGAGATGATCCAGACTACTTTGCTCTTTATGTTGGTAATCATATTATAGGTGGTAGTGGGCTAGTCTCACGATTAAGTAATGAAATTCGTGAGAAACGTGGTTTGTCCTACAGTACTTATAGTTATTTTAGGCCAATGTTGCAGTCGGGGCCTTATCAGTTTGGCTTACAAACTCGTAACGACCAAGCGCAGGAAGCACTTGAAGTTATGCGTTCGACTTTGAATTTATTCATTACTGAAGGGCCAAGTGATGCTGAATTAACTGCTGCTAAACAGAACATCACTGGTGGATTTGCATTACGTGTTGATAGTAATAGTAAAATTGCTAACTATTTAGCGATGATTGGTTTTTATGGTTTGCCCTTGGACTATCTAGAAACATTTAAAGGTAATGTCAGTATGGTGACTGTAGAACAAATTAAAGATGCATATTTACGAAGGGTGCACCCAGATAAAATGGTAACGGTGATGGTTGGTGGCAAAGCAAAATAAACTAGAAAGAACTGGTACTCTGAGAATTATTGCTGGTCGATGGAGAGGACGAAAGCTGACGGTTATGGATTCTGCTGGGTTAAGGCCAACCCCAAATAGAGTTAGAGAAACTCTATTTAATTGGTTGCAGCCCAGCTTGTCAGGGGCCAATTGTTTGGATTTGTTTGCGGGTACGGGCGCATTAGGGTTGGAAGCAGCTTCAAGAGGTGTGAAAAAGGTCACGCTAGTCGAATTCAATAACCAAGCTGCCAAACAACTGAGTCAAAACTGTCAACAATTAGGAGCTGATAACTATCAGGTCGTGAATGAAGATGCCGTCATTTTTTTATCGGGCGATCTGGAACAATATGATATTGTATTTATTGACCCACCATATAAATCAGAGACATGGTCAGAAATAGCAAGGCAATTGGTGTTACAAAATAGTTTGTCAGTAAATGCACTCATTTATCTAGAATACCCCCTCACTATTACGAGGCCACTACTGCCTGAACATTGGCAATTAATTAAAGAAAAAAAAGCAGGTGCGGTAAACTATTGTTTATTTAAAAATACAGTTGAGCAAGCAGTATGAAAACAATAGCAGTTTACCCAGGTACATTTGATCCTATTACCAATGGTCATATCGATTTAGTTATGCGAGCTAGTCGATTATTCGAGCACGTAATTGTTGCTGTGGCAATCAACCCCTCCAAAAAACCGGCATTTACGCTAGAGGAACGCGTTGACTTAGCAGTACAAACTTTACATCACATACCAAATGTTGAAGTGAGCAGCTTTAAAGGTTTATTAGTCGAGGTTGCAAGAGAAAAATCCGCCCAAGTAATTATTCGTGGCTTAAGAGCAATGTCAGATTTTGAGCATGAGTTTCAGTTGGCAGGAATGAACCGGCATATGGAGCCCAACGTCGAAACCATGTTCTTAACTCCTGCAGAGCAATTTAGTTATATTTCGTCAAGTTTAGTGAGAGAGGTATCTACACTTGGTGGTGATGTATCAGCTTTTGTACCATCATGCGTCGTGTTAGCTTTAAACAATAAAAACTCGCTGAACTTAGACGAAAAATAAAGTTCTATAATATTACCGTATAGTCATTATTATCTCATTATTATTGGATTTCTTTGTAAATAAACTGGTTATTAGTAATGTCTTTAATGTCAAATAAACGCTAAAATTAATATATATTTAAATCTTGGAGTCAAGAATGTCCTTATTTATTACCGATGAATGCATTAATTGTGACGT
>CAJWKF010000080.1 GCA_913042265.1 uncultured Gammaproteobacteria bacterium | reverse complement strand
ATGGTATTAGTTTAGTGACTAACTATCGTTCGACATTCGCGACAGAAATTCGTAATAATGGAATGGATAAACTTATCGATAATTTATCGACTCGCAATCAAAAAGTGAAGTTATGAACCGGACTGTTTCGATAAGTTTAGAAGCATCATCAAAAACAATTTTGGTGATTGGTGAACTGACCTTTACAACAGTCGCTTCTGTTCTCGATGAAGCATCTGATATAAGCTCATCACATTCCTGAACAAATGCTTGCGATTGCATCATCGAGTGGTTTGGATGAATTGTTACCAGTGGCATAAATAAGTAGTTTCATAAAATGAAGTGGAAGTAATAATGGAAGCATTAGACATAAAAAAACTGATCGTAGCAGGCTTACCTGATGCAATAGTCGAAGTATCAGGTGATGATGGCCAACATTTCGAGGCTCATGTAAAAAGCGCTTCTTTTGAGGGAAAGGGCTTAGTGGCCCAGCATAAAATGGTCTATGCCACCTTAGGGACAAGTTTTGAGGGTCCTCTACATGCTTTATCTTTAAAGACCTCTTCACTTAGTTGAGCAAACACAAGGTATGAGGAATATCGAGATTACATGGATAAATTAATCATCACTGGCGGAGTTTCTCTTGATGGGGAAATTCGTATTTCTGGAGCCAAAAATGCGGCATTACCTATTCTTATGGGAGCATTGTTATCAGACTCGCCAGTTCGCATTGGTAATGTGCCACATTTGCACGATATTACTACGACATTAGAGTTATTAGGTCGTATGGGTGTGACAATAACAGTCGATGAGCGTTCGGGAGTAGTCGTTGACCCTTCTACTTTAAAAGACACCGAAGCAGCATATGATTTGGTGAAGACAATGCGGGCATCTATTTTAGTGCTGGGTCCTTTATTGGCAAAGTTTGGTAAAGCTGATGTGTCTTTACCAGGCGGTTGTGCGATTGGTTCTCGACCTGTCGATCTACACTTGCGTGGTTTAGAGGAGATGGGTGCTAAAATTAAAGTAGAAAATGGATATATCCGAGCTACAAGTGGAAGTGGTTTGAAGGGCGCACATTTAATGATGGATCAAGTGACTGTTACTGGCACTGAGAATTTAATGATGGCTGCAACCTTAGCAGAGGGTAAAACAATTATAGAAAATGCCGCACGGGAACCAGAAGTAGTAGATCTTGCTAATTACCTCAATTCTATGGGGGCTGATATCACTGGTATGGGGAGTTCGAAGATAATAATAAATGGTGTTAAGTCACTGAGAGGTACGGAATATAATATTTTACCAGATCGTATCGAGACAGGTACTTACCTAGTTGCTGCAGCTATGACCCGTGGTAAAGTAAAGTTAAAAGATACCGATGCAAAACAGTTGGAATCGGTTTTATTGAAGCTTAAAGAAGCAGGAGCTGTGATTGCTGTAGGTGATGATTGGATCACTTTAGATATGGAAGGCAAGCGACCCAAAGCAGTTAATATTCGAACAGCGCCTTACCCTGCTTTCCCTACTGATATGCAGGCACAGTTTACGGCTTTAAATAGCGTTGCTGAGGGGTCAGCCACAATTGCTGAAACAGTTTTTGAAAACCGGTTTATGCATGTGCAAGAGATGCAGCGTATGGGCGCTGATCTTCAAATTCAAGGTAATACGGTGATGAGTAATGGTGAAGGTAGGCTGACAGCTGCTCCGGTAATGGCAACAGATCTTCGGGCATCAGCATCTTTAGTTCTAGCGGCTTTGGTAGCTGATGGAGCAACAGTAGTCGAGCGAATATATCATATCGACCGCGGTTATGAATGTATAGAAGAAAAACTACAACAATTAGGGGCTAAGATTCGTCGTGTCCCTAGTTCAGCTTGAGGCCGAATCAGTTATGTCAGACATACTCACTTTAGCCCTGTCGAAAGGGCGGATTTTCGAAGAAACATTACCATTACTTAAGGCTGCGGGTATAGAGCCTATCGACGATCCTGAAACTAGTCGGAAACTAATTTTAGATACAAATCAGCCCGATGTACGTTTGATTATTGTAAGAGCATCTGATGTCCCTACCTATGTAGAGTATGGAGGTGCTGATTTGGGTATAGCCGGTAAAGATGTATTGCTTGAACACCCAAATGCAGAGCTCTATGAGCCAGTTGATTTAAAGATCGCATGCTGTAAATTGATGACGGCTGGAAAAATAGATGAAGGACAAATCAAAGGGCGTTTAAAAGTCGCGACAAAATTCGTTGAAAGTACGCGCCGTTTTTATGCGTCTCAAGGGCAGCAGGTTGATATTATTAAACTATATGGGTCAATGGAGCTAGCCCCTCTAGTTGGCTTGGCTGACCGTATTGTTGATGTTGTCGATACGGGAAATACTTTGCGTGCGAATGGTTTAGTTCCAATGGAGCATATTGCGGATATTAGTTCACGGTTAGTGGTCAATAAAGCATCAATGAAAATGAAACATGCAAGGATTCAAATATTTATTGACCGAGTTCGTAAGGCGATAGAAGAACAATAATGATTAATATCAAACAATTAACTACTGAGTCTAAAAATTTTCAGCAGGAGCTTAAAGCAGTATTAGCATGGGATGCTTCCACTGATACCGGTGTTGCGGATATAGTAAAAGCAATATTAACAGATGTAAAAACACGTGGTGATGCAGCTGTTTTGGATTATAGTCGCCAGTTTGATCATGTTGTTGCTGAGTCGATGGGTGATTTGGAATTATCATTATCTGATGCAAAAAAGGCACTGGGCCGTATTCCAGTTTCGCAACGTACAGCTTTAGAAGCAGCAGCTAGTCGTGTGCGCTCTTATCATGAGCATCAAAAACAAGAATCTTGGACTTACACAGAAGCTGATGGAACTGTTTTGGGTCAACAAATAACGCCGCTTGACCGAGCCGGGCTATATGTTCCAGGTGGTAAAGCATCTTATCCTTCATCAGTATTGATGAATGCGATCCCAGCTAAAGTAGCAGGTGTTGATGAATTGATTATGGTTGTGCCAACACCTGGTGGTGAAGTTAATGATTTAGTATTGGCAGCCGCGGCAATTGTAGGGGTAGATCGTATTTTCGCTATTGGTGGTGCTCAGGCAGTCGCTGCATTAGCCTACGGGACAGAAACTATCCCACAGGTCGATAAGATTGTGGGGCCAGGTAATATTTATGTAGCGACGGCAAAAGGTATGGTCTTTGGTGCAGTGGGTATCGATATGATTGCAGGGCCATCAGAAATATTAGTAGTTTGTGATGGGAAAACTGATCCAGATTGGATTGCAATGGACTTGTTTTCTCAAGCTGAACATGATGAAGATGCACAATCAATTTTAATCTCACCTGATG
>CAJWKF010000079.1 GCA_913042265.1 uncultured Gammaproteobacteria bacterium | reverse complement strand
TTTGACAATGCTTCCTCTCAAATACAGCCCCGAGCAATGTTAGAATTATTAAGCTAAGCACTAAACTGGATTGTTTGCGAATGAGTGAAAAGCTATTTAAATCGACTGCAATTGTGAGCGGTATGACATTTTTGTCACGAACCCTCGGCTTCATCCGAGATATTGTGATCGCACGTTTATTTGGTGCCGGTTTGGGCACTGATGTTTTTTTTGTCGCCTTTAAAATCCCAAATTTTTTACGTAGATTATTTGCTGAAGGAGCTTTTTCACAAGCTTTCATACCTGTTTTGGCGGAATATAGAGAGCGCGGCGATCACGACCTGAAAGGCCTAATTGCCAGCACCAGCGGAACCCTTGCTGGAATACTCTTTATTATCACAGCTATTGGCGTTATCGCTGCTCCTATTATCATTGTACTGTTTGCACCAGGCTTTATTAATCAGCCTGAAAAGCTCAGCCTGGCCGGGGACTTATTAGCTATTACTTTTCCTTATCTATTTTTTATCTCTCTAACCGCTCTCGCAGGTTCAATATTAAATAGCTTTGGCAAGTTTGCTGTACCCGCTTTCACACCTGTTTTTCTTAATATTTCATTAATTGGAACTGCTATTTGGTTGTCTCCATATTTTGAGCAACCAATTACTGCATTAGCTTGGGGTGTATTTCTCGGCGGATTCGTACAATTGATATTTCAGATCCCTTTTTTAATCGCCATTAATCAGCTTCCTCGACCGCGGTGGGATCGACAGAACAGTGGGGTTAAGAAGATATTTAAGCTAATGATACCAGCAATGTTTGGCGTGTCTGTTTCACAAATTAATTTATTGTTAGATACATTGCTCGCTTCCTTTCTAGTCACTGGTAGTATTTCATGGCTATATTATTCTGACCGCCTGGTTGAGCTCCCGTTAGGCGTATTTGGTATAGCTATAGCAACTGTTATCCTACCTAGCTTATCTAAAAAACACGCTTCAAAATCGACTGTCGCATTTTCAAATACCATTGACTGGGCATTACGCTGGGTATTTATTATCGCGACACCAGCCGCAATAGGACTCGTGTACCTCTCCGAGCCAATATTAATTACCCTGTTTCAATATGGTGAGTTCAGCGCCCACCATGCCCATCAGGCCTCTCTTAGCCTAAAAGCTTATGCTCTAGGATTATTGCCTTTCATCTTCATAAAAATCCTAGCCCCAGGTTATTATGCAAGACAAGATACTAAAACACCGGTCAAAATTGGCATTATCGCAATGGTTAGCAACATGGTTTTAAACATCATTCTAATGCTGCAGTTTGCCCATGTTGGCCTTGCGTTAGCAACAACCTTATCGGCAGGCTTAAATTCTTATTTACTCTACCGTGGCTTACGTAAAATTAACGTTTATCAGCCTAATCATGGGTGGGCTAACTTTATGTTTAGGCTAATGCTACCAAACATTGGTCTTTTGTCAGTTCTCTTTTTTCTTAGCCCCGATACTTCATCGTGGCTCAATAGTGACGTTTGGAATCGCGCGGGAATGCTAATGGGCATCATTTCTATTGCAGCTATTGTTTATTTCACCCTACTCCATATGGTGGGCGTTAAAATAAAGCATTTACTCCGGCCCATACCGGACACTGAGGTTTAAAAACTATCTATTTCTAACTCTTGGAATATTCGGCCAGCATTCTTTTTCGCTAATTCCTCAAATGTATCAAGATGACGATAGGCAGACTGATCAATTTCATATGCATCCTCAAGCCCTAGATCTTCATCTAGTAGTTTTCTAGCGCGATCCTGTAGATATGTTAAGTACCCCTTTGTTTGGGCCGTAACTGTCATCATATCTGTCGGTTCACCATGACCAGGAATAACGTGTTTTGCACCTGTAGCAACAAACAAATCAAATGTTTCTACCCATAGCAATGTCTTTGTCTCTGGAAATACAGGAAGCATTCGTTGATGAAAAGCTATATCGCCAGCAATAATGATATCTTGCTTTGGCAAATAAACCGAAATATCTCCAGCTGAATGAGCTGATCCAAAATGAATTAGTTCAACAAGAATGTCTCCTAACTGAATTTCTAATCGTTCTGAAAAACTAATGTCAGGCATGGTAAGAGCTGTATCCATTCCACGATCACGATTGTAAGCCCTCATACCTTGAGCCTCAACAGCGCCATACTTTTCGATTTCCGTAATCGCGTCATCGTGAGCTATGATTTTGGCGCCTTGTTTCTGCCAATAGTTACTACCGAGCATGGCATGCCCTTGACCATTTTCTAATACTACGAAGCGTACGGGTTGATCTGTTATTTTTTTGATTTCATCATGCAACGCCTTGGCAAGGAAAGAGGAGGCTCCTGAGTTTACGACCAATACTCCATCATTGCTGATAATAAAACTTAAGTTATTGTTATGACCAGCATTTTCATAAGTCGGTGGTTGAGTAGCCCCTATCGCTGTCCATACTCCTTTTACCACTTCAACTGGTTTGGAATATAATTCAGATTCTGGATAACGGTCTGCTTCAGTTTCTGCAGTACTATTAAAACTGAAGGACAACAAAAAAGAAAACAATAAAAGTAAGCGCATGAAAGATCCTTGGGTACTAAGTTTAATGAATAATTCTAACCGACAACAATAAGAGCTTCGCTATACACATTTGAACATCGGCAATTGATATGTCTTCTATTATCATCTTATTAATTACCTAGGACAATAGTTTCCATACATGAATAAACCAAAGATCGTACATAATATTAGGAGTTAGCAGCGCTATTAATCACTTATAGCGTTACATAGTTGCCATGATCATCATAACTTAAAAAACTTCTATTTATTTTTAATCAAATCAAAGCTTTTTCTACCATAAACAAACATTAAAAAAGAAAGTAAGCGCTCACTTAATTAAGATCTAGGTATAAACGATGGTGACTAGTTTTCATTGAGGTTCTATTCAAGATCAATTCAGCTGCCTATAGGCAAAGTACTCTCGAATTAGTGTATTGGTTTATTACGCTACAGAATGGTACGATATGAAAAGGCTTATGTGCTAGTTGGACTTTTTTCCGCTATAGCAGAAGCCGCTGATTCCGTTATAGAGACAATAAATGATTCTATAACTTTATCTTGTGCCCATAGCTACTCGGTAGGCTTCAAGGTAGATATGCTATTTAGAGACGCGCGTGCATTGTATGTCATGCAACCAACTACAGACTTATTAAGGATTTTGACGGGCCGGTCTTTACTAAATCAGCCACTCTTAGCAGATACATGAGCAGCAGAATATCATTACTTTCCACCGGTGAAGACCTTCTTACCTACCTTAATACCAATCTCAGTGCGGGTGTTTTTTTAG
>CAJWKF010000078.1 GCA_913042265.1 uncultured Gammaproteobacteria bacterium | reverse complement strand
GATGAGATATCATCACTCTTATCTTGAATTGCATTTAACAATTTCGCTAATCGAAAAGCAGAGTGCGCTGAACGCCCAATCATTTGTAACATAGTGTTCCTAATTCACATCAACCAATTCAATAATGATACTTTATGTCGCTTATCTACCCAAATAAATTACAACTACTAGCATATGTCCAATAAAGATAATCTCATCAGACCGGGGCTCTTTCGCCATTTAGTCATAATCATTTATGATCTTCTTCTGCTAGTCTCTATCTTGCTGTTAGCGACATTTATTATTGTCGCGCTTAATAATGGCAGTGCTATTGGAGCAGGCAACCCTTTTTTCATTGCTTATTTATTTATTGTCAGTTTAATGTTCTATGGCTGGTTTTGGACCCATGGTGGACAAACGTTAGGCATGAGAAGTTGGAAAGTTACACTATATAGCCAGACTGGACAGGTAATCAGTTGGCAACAAGCAATATTAAGGTTTGCTATATCCATCATCGCTTGGTTAGCATTAGGAATTGGAATTTGGTGGCAATATTGTGGTAAAAATAATCAAAGCTGGCCCGATCAAGCCTCTGGTACTTACCTCTGTTATTCAAAAGACTCTAAATCAAAGCCTATGACCCGTCTTTCCTAACGAGACTCTGAATACAGCCTTGTATACAAGCCACCTTCATTAATCAAGTCATCATGGTGACCTTGTTCGCTTATTCTGCCATCTTCAAATACATAAACATGATCGGCTTGGCGAACAGCACTTAAACGATGCGCAATGATGATTGTCGTCCGTTGCTGTAAAAAGTTGTTTAAGGCAGATAATAAGTTCTGTTCTGTTTCCATATCAAGTGCCGATGTTGCTTCATCTAAGATAACTACTTTGGGATCCGCTAATAACATTCTAGCTACAGCGATACGTTGTCGTTGTCCACCAGACAACCTCACTCCTTTTCGACCAATTTCAGTATCTAAATCATCTTCTAAATCCCACACAAAATCAGTCATTTGAGCTACATCCAGGACGTGCCAAATATCTTCATCTAAATGTTCGCGGCCCATTGTGAGGTTTTCACGAATAGTGCCATTAAAAATAGTCGGATGTTGTAACACCGTTGATATATTCTCTCTGACAGTTTGTAAGCCAATTTTTTCAATGGGCACCCCGTCAAATTTAAGTTGTCCTTTTTGATGGGGATATAAACCCAGTAAGACTTGAACTAAAGTGGACTTACCTCCACCGCTAGCCCCCACCAGAGCAACTTTCTCACCTGCTTTTATTTGCAAAGTTACCCCTTTCAGTACATTTTCATTATCTCCATAACGAAAATGCAGGTCTTCAATACTAATAGCAACAGTGTGTTTACCAGAAAATGGGTTTTCGGTACTTTTGTACTGTGGTTCCTCCTCTAGATTGTCCAGTTTATTAATTCGCGCTAATGCGGCTTTAGCTGCATACCATGCATATTGAATACCAATAACTTCATTAACAGGACCCATCATGAACCAGAGGTAACCAAATACAGCCATCATCTGACCAATACTGAGATCTGACAGCAAAACCATCAACATGGCTAAAGCACGGAAAACCTCAAAGCCTAGTAAAAAAATAGTAAAACTTAAGCGGTTGGCAGTGTCACTTTTCCAAGCATAAGCAATTCCATGATCTCGCACCAATTTAGCCTGCTCAGACAAGCGTTTCAAATAATGTGTTTCTCTATTTGCTGCTCTTACTTGCTGAATGCCTTCTAAAGTTTCTGTTAATGAAGATTGGAATACTTCAAACGCTTTATTTTCACGTTGTTTCAATTGTTTAACTTTTTTACCAATAATTACCGTTGTATATATGACAACTGGATTTAAAAGCAGTATAAAAAGCGCTAATTGCCAGTGCATAAACAAAAGAATAATAGCTGTTCCAATAATCGAAAGTATAGCTACTAACAAACGACTGACAGATGTACCAATAAAGCTATCAATAGTATTCAGATCTGTAACTAGATGGGAGCTTACAGCACCACTCCCGAGTGTTTCATATTCTGCCATTGAAATTTGCTGCAGCCTCCGTAAAAGGCCATGCCGAATTCTGTAAGTAATATCTTTTGCAATAATTGTGAACTGGCGAGTTTGCCACACGTTAAAGATCAGGGAAAGCAATCGTAAGCTCATAGTAATCAGTAAAATAAAAACTAAGTATCGTGCGGGCTGGTGCCAAAACTCAGGAAGCGTTTGATTAATGGTATTTACAATAAAGCCGGGTTTATTTAATAAAACCTCATCAACCATTAGGGGCATAAGTAAGGGAATAGGAACAGCACATAGGGTCGCTAGTACCGCAATGATATTGGCTTTAAATAATGCCGTTTTATGTTCCAAGGCAACACTAAAAATATAGCGGATGTTGTAGGTATCACGCATAAAGTTATCATTCATAGACATAATTTAATTATCATTTATTCTAAGAACTCTTTTAATACCATTTTCATTTGTTCAGCAACTGCTAATGATTCACCTTCGCTGTAGATAACTGCACTTCCAGTCCCCCAAATCGGTGCTGGCCAGGCTTCATCTGTCTGATACCTTGCTACATGGTGGATATGAAGCTGGCTAACTATATTACCTAAAGCTGCAATATTCATCTTATCTGCAGCAACTAACGACGATAGCTGTTTTGCAAGATTGGCAGACTCTATTGACAATAGATGTTGATCAGCGTCACTAAGCTGAAATACTTCGGTGATATTTTCACGCCTTGGGACTAGGATAACCCATGGATAACGTGCATCATTCATCAGTAAAACATCACAAAGTTTAAAGTGCCCCAAATAGAAAGTGTCTTGCTTTAGTTGATGGTGTAATTCATACATTACGTATCTGCCAAGTACTTCGTGACGATCTCATAAACATCTGCTGATAAGTCAGTCTGCTTTGCAATTTTTTCTAATGCTGCTTTCATCATACCTTGACGCTTTTTATCATATTGTTGCCATGAGTTAAAAGCACCTAGTTGCCGAGAAGCGATTTGTGGATTTAGCTTATCAAGAATTAATATTTGTTCGACTAAAAACTTATAACCACTACCATCTATAGCATGAAAGTTAATCGCATTGTTTCTACAAAACTGTCCAATCAAAGACCGTACATTATTGGGGTTTGTGATATTAAATGCCGGGTGGCTCATTAAACCTTTCACACGTAATAAAGTATCTTTCAGACTCGATTGTGCTTGCACAGCTAACCATTTGTCGACTACTTGCCGATCATGTTTCCATTGCTCATAGAAAGCCCGTATCGCGTGTTCGCGTTCGGGGCCCTGCTGATCTACCAATATAGTTAATCCCGACATCGTATCAGTCATATTATCCGACTGCTTCATTTGTTTAAGACAGCGCTGAACTTGCATCGGATCACC
>CAJWKF010000077.1 GCA_913042265.1 uncultured Gammaproteobacteria bacterium | reverse complement strand
TAGCTTCAGCAATAGCAATCACATCACCTTGTCTAACTTTATCACCAACTGAGACTTTCAACTCTTTGATCACAGCAGAACAAGGTGAAGGTATTTCCATCGCAGCCTTATCTGATTCCAGTGTAATAATATCTTCGTTTTCTTCTACACTTGCTCCGACTTCAACAAGAATCTCAATTATTTCTACTGCATCAAAATCACCAATATCCGGTACTTTTATTTCAATTAATTCTGCCATCTTTATCCTTTAACTGGCGCTATAGCGTCAGCATTAATCTTGTATTTCTTAATTGCTTTGTCTACGACAGAAGCAGCTATTTGGTCATCTTCCGCCAGAGTGTTCAATGTTGCTACAACAACATGATAGCGGTCGACTTCGAAGTGGCTTCTCAACCTTTCACGAGTGTCAGAACGCCCAAAACCATCAGTTCCCAATACACAATAAGGAGCTTTAACCCAAGGTCGAATTTGTTCTGCATATAACCGTATATAATCCGTTGATGCGACGACCACACCCGGCTGATCATCTAAACATTCCTCGACATAGCAGCGTTTATTTTCATCACTAGGATGCAAACGATTTTCTCTATCTATGGCCATACCCTCTCTAGCCAATTCATTCATACTCGTAGCGCTCCAGACACTGGCTGAAACTTTCCAGTCTTTTTCGAGCATGTCAGCTGCAGCTTCAACTTCACGTAAAATGGTACCGCTACCCAACAACTGAGCTTTCAACTTGTGCTTACCACTAGATTTTAATTTGTATAAACCTTTCAAAATTCCTGTTTCGACACCTTCTGGCATTGCAGGGTGTTTATAATTTTCGTTCATTGCTGTTATGTAATAGAAAACACTTTCCTGATCTTCATACATTCTTCGCATACCAGCATGGACAATCACCGCCATTTCATAGGCATAAGTTGGATCATAGCTGATACAGTTTGGAATAGTGCCTGCCTGAATTAAACTGTGGCCATCTTGATGTTGAAGGCCTTCTCCATTTAAGGACGTCCTGCCAGCTGTTGCACCAAGTAAGAATCCTTTAGCTTGAATATCACCAGCTAGCCATGCAAGATCACCTACTCGTTGAAACCCAAACATTGAATAGTAAATATAAAATGGCACCATGTTGACGTTATAGTTTGAATAAGCTGTTGCCGCTGATACCCATTCTGCCATCGCCCCGGCTTCATTAATTCCCTCTTGTAAAATTTGGCCCTTAGTGTCTTCTCTGTACCACATGACTTTACCGGAATCTTCTGGCTCGTACATTTGGCCAGATGACGAGTAAATACCTACAGAACGGAATAAACCCTCCATACCAAAGGTTCGTGCTTCATCAGGAACGATCGGCACAATATTTTTACCAATTTCTTTATCACGGATCAAAGCTGTGAGGATCCGTACAAAAGCCATAGTAGTTGATATTTCACGATCACCAGAGGATTTTAAAACTGCATCGAAGACTTTCAACTCAGGTATTTTCAATGAAGCAGCATCATGATTACGTTTTGGTAAAAAGCCACCTAAGTCTTCACGTCTCTCTAGTAAGTATTTTTGTTCCGCACTTCCTTCTTCCAAAGTAATGAAGGGTACATCCGTTTCAATTTGCTTATCAGAAACAGGAATCTTAAAGCGATCTCGGAATCGTTTCATGTGCTCTACTGACATATTCTTTTGAGAATGAGTTGTATTTTGCCCTTCCCCAGCTTCCCCCATACCGTATCCTTTAACTGTCTTAGCTAAAATAACAGTCGGCTGTCCTTGATGATCACTTGCCGTCTTATAAGCAGCATAAATTTTCCTTGGATCATGACCGCCGCGGCTTAAAAGCCATATGTCTTGGTCCGTCATATCTGAGACTAATTCTAACAATTCAGGGGATTTACCAAAGAAATGCTCTCTTACAAACGCACCGTCTTTTGATTTATAATTTTGATACTCACCATCAACTACTTCCTCCATACGCTTGAGAAGCAATCCATTTTTATCTTTTGCTAATAAACTGTCCCACTCAGAGCCCCAGATCACTTTAATTACATTCCAACCTGCCCCCCGAAAGATTGCTTCCAATTCCTGAATTATTTTGCCGTTACCACGAACAGGCCCATCGAGACGTTGTAAATTACAGTTGACCACAAAAATTAGATTATCTAATTTTTCGCGACCGGCTAAGGTAATAGCACCCAATGATTCAGGTTCATCCATTTCACCATCACCAAGATAGGCCCAAACATTACGCCCCTCAGTTGGCCTGATGTCACGATGTCCCATGTATTTCATGAATCGAGCTTGATAGATTGCTAACAAAGGCCCTAATCCCATAGAGACAGTAGGAAACTGCCAATAGTCGGGCATCAACCATGGGTGTGGATATGAGGATAAGCCTTCACCATCAGCTTCAAATCGAAAATTTAGTAATTGCTTTTCTGTTAAGCGGCCTTCAAGAAAAGATCTCGCATAAATTCCCGGGGATGAGTGACCTTGGAAAAAAATTAGATCAGCACCGTTGCCATATTCATCACCTTTAAAGAAATGATTAAAACCAACATCATAGAGAGTGGCGGCAGATGAAAAGCTAGCGATATGACCTCCGACAGCACCGGGTCTAAGGTTTGCCTTAGTAACCATGACCATAGCATTCCAGCGTATATATGACCTCAACTTATGTTCCATCTCTGGATCACCAGCAATACGTTCTTGCTGATCGACAGGAATAGAGTTCACATAAGCTGTATTTGCGCTGTAAGGTAAGTTAACACCAGAGCGCCGAGCCATATCAATTAGCTTTTCTAGAATATGATGAGCTTTGTTACCACCCTCTACTTCAATAATGGACTCTAATGAGTCTAGCCACTCTTGAGTTTCCTGTGGATCGTTATCAACAAAATCAGTCATATATACCTTCAAAAATAGTAACTCTATAAACAGCGTCGTATTGTAACAGTTTTTATTGTCATTAATACCTATAGTGGTGCTGCATCTACCTAATTGAGCGATTTAAGTAGGGTTTTCAAATGATTTAGGAGTCAACTTATGAAATAAAACGAACACCCACCGTTTGATTAGAACGAGATTAGCCTCCGACGTCCGTAACGAAATAAACGAATCCCGAGTAATATCACCAAAATTGCAATATAAATGAGAGGTTCCGTAATATCTTTCTTGACCAACATGAAAAAATGTAGAGCTCCACCCATACCAATAAAATAAACAAGACTGTGAAGTCTTTTCCAGCGCTCAGAGCCCAAGCGCTTCTTCATTTTATCATTAGAGGTTACTGCTAAGGGTATTAAAGCTAAAAAGCTGATGACACCTACGGTGATAAAAGGACGTTCAATAATATCGTCAATAATATCGCCTAAGTTAAAAAACTGATCAAGCCAAATATATAAAAGCATATGAACAGATGCATAGAAAAA
>CAJWKF010000076.1 GCA_913042265.1 uncultured Gammaproteobacteria bacterium | reverse complement strand
CTGTGACCTTCAGTTTCGGAAACTGACACTCTATCCAACTGAGCTACAGGCGCAATATATTCTTAGATGATAAATCGAAATAATCATTGGGGAGCTGGATTATACGTGTAACTAAGATCCTGTGCCACATAGGTTAGCTTTAAAGCACTTGTAGTGGAAGGTCATCCTTTAGTGGTGTTCTTGGGCGAGTTTTTAGTTTCTAGACATTGTTGTGTGCTTAACTAGCTTGGTCCTCAGGGTAAAACCATTGGTTAAGTTGCTCTATAGCCTCCTGTTTCCCTTGTTGGTTAAGGGATGAAAAGAGTTGGACACTGGCTAATAATTCTTTTTTTTGTAGTTCCTTATTGACAAGGAGTAAACAAGAATTTGCAGCTCCCCGTTTTAATTTGTCTGATTTAGTCAGCAGGATATGAACTGATAATTCTGCATTATTAGCCCACTTTATCATTTGTAAGTCAAACTCTTTGAGGGGGTGACGAATATCCATCATTAAAACAAGGCCGCGCAATGATTGCCTTGTTTCAAGATATTTACCTAGCGTTTGCTGCCAGCGAATTTTGACCTTTTCGGGCACTTTTGCATAGCCATAACCAGGGAGATCGACCAAGCTACGGCTCTCATCAAGATTGAAAAAGTTGATCATCTGGGTTCGGCCTGGAGTCTTACTAGTGCGTGCGAGTGATTTCTGGTCTGTAATGGTGTTAATAGCACTGGATTTCCCGGCATTTGAACGGCCAGCAAATGCAACCTCGATACCTTCATCAACCGGAAGCTCGGACAATTGCGTGGCACTTATTGTGTATTGTGCTTGTCTATATGGATGAGACATGAGGAGCCTTTAAATAAATCAATATGCAATATTTTACATGGGCATTGCCGGTGGGAAAAATTTTTCCAGTCGATGCAGTGCTGTGAGTGCGGTCATATTACTGTTTGAAAAACGATCTTGAGAGGGTATAGAAAGCTGTAAGGTGCAAATAAAACCCAATATAGGGTAGCATATCTCAGGATTAGCTAAATGTATTCAAAATGTGGAAAGCATAATGAAAAAATGGTTGTTAGCGATAATAATGAGCTTTGTAGTAGTTACTTTACCGAGTTTTGCGGCAGGTGACATTGCTGGAGGTAAAGTGATATCGGCTCAATGTGCAGCATGTCATGGTGTTGACGGTAATAGCTCGGAGCCCTCTTTTCCAAAATTGGCAGGGCAGGGAGAAGGGTATTTGTATAAGCAATTGTTAAATTTTGCATCTGGAACAAGGGAGAGTCTTATCATGGGGCCTATGGTTGCTGACATATCAGCAAAGGGTTTAGCTGACCTTTCAGCTTATTATGCATCAATGCAATCTAAGCCTGAGTCAGTTTCTGAAGAATTATTGGAGTTGGGTCAAAAGCTATATCGCGCGGGTAATAAAGAAACTGGAGTCCCAGCCTGTATGTCATGTCATGGGCCCCGTGGTGCCGGTATACCAGCAGCTAGGTGGCCAGCATTGTCAGGTCAGCATGCTCGTTATGTTGAGATGCAATTGGAAGCTTTTTCTCAAGGTGATCGTAACAATGACCCTAATGATATGATGCGTGATACTGCATCGAGATTATCAGCCGATGAAAAAAAGGCTGTAAGCGCCTACATTTCAGGGCTGAACTAAAGATTAGTATTAAATTTGAAAGTCGAGCAAGGCTAAAAAATGCCGACTCTTATGTATATTTTCGATATATATTATCGAATTTGAACGGTTTCTCATTATATGTCTGACATTAAAGCTTCAAATAACCCGTACCAATTATTCCGTCGTCGCTTACTTTTATTAATGGGCTCGATGGACTTAGCTATTACATTGCTATTGGCCCTAGCAGTTGCTTCTGTTATTGGTACTCTGTTGCAGCAAAACCAGCCATATGCTGATTATCTAATCAAGTTTGGTCCTTTCTGGTTTGAGGTATTTGAGGCTGCAGGTTTATACGATGTTTATAGTGCCTTGTGGTTTTTGATAATTTTAGCCTTATTAGTACTTTCAACAACGGTATGCGTAACTCGCAATGCGCCGAGCATGATCAAGGATATGTGGAGCTTGCGTACCCATGTCCGCGAAAAGTCATTAAGGGTGATGCACCACAATGCACAGTGGTCAGTTAATTTACCAAGTGAAGACGCTGTTCTAGCACTAGAGAAAGGGCTTGCAGAAGAAGGATATCGCGTCAGAAAAACAGTAAAGGATGAGGGGCTTTTATTATCTGCTATGCGAGGAGGCTTAAACCGTTTGGGTTACCTTTTTACACATATTGCTATCATCGTGATTTGTATTGGGGGATTACTGGATAGTAATTTGCGAGTTAAATTTGCAGAATGGCAAGGTGATTTAAAAGTGGAAACACGGGACTTAGCAACGAATGATGTCCCAACACAGAGTCGTTTGCCTGTAGGAAACCAGGCTTTTCGCGGCAGTATTCAAATCCCTGAAGGCCGAACAGCTAATGTCGTTTTTTTAGCGTTACGTGATGGTTATTTAGTACAGGAATTACCTTTTGCATTAAAAGTGGAAGACTTTCGAATAGAACATTACGCTACTGGTCAGCCGAAGTCATTTGAAACAGATCTAATTTTGTATGATAAAGATTTACCTGAGCCACTGAAAACTACTATTGCTGTTAACCACCCTCTTATTCACAAAGGATACTCTATTTACCAGTCGAGCTTTGCTGATGGTGGCTCCAATCTTACTATGGAAGCATGGCCATTGGGTGACCGTTCGGATCAGGGTGTGGCCAGTTTTGAAGGCAAAGTGTTTGAAAAGCTTCAAATGAATTGGGGAGGGCAAAGCCTTCGTCTAGAAATAAACTCATTCAGGCCATTTAATATCAACCCAGATCCGACGGAAGAAGAGCCTGAGAGGCTTCGAAACTTTGGACCTAGTTTTGGGTTTAAATTACGAACAGCTACTGGTGAAGCTAAAGAATATGTGAATTATATGGCTCCAGTGATGAGAGAGGGTAGAGCCTTCTACTTAAGTGGTGTGAGGTCCAGTCCCGCTGAAGATTTTGGTTATCTTTATTTACCGATAGATCGTCAAGGTGGTTTAAAAACATTTACTCAGTTTTTACAGAGATTACATGACAAAACTGCTGTCGAAGAAGTCTCAAGGCAGATGATGGAAGAAACATTATCTCAGATGTCTGATAAATCTGACGCCCGCATGCAAGTGAGCTTGCAGGAAACACTTACAACATTAGTGACGATGTATCTTCGTGGTGGTTTTACGGAAGTGAGCCAGTTTATTGAAACCTCTCTACCTGAGAACCAGCGTGAAAAATTGGGTCCTGCTTATTTGAGTATGTTGCGCGAAATGCTGGCAAGGCTATATTTTATGGATAAGGAGCAAACGAATCCGGTCACTGAGGCTGAATTATTATTCTTACAAGATGCAGCCGATACAATTGGTAGCTTATCTCGTTACGGCTCACCAGTTTATCTATCCTTAAGAGATTTTGAGCATGTTCAGGCTAGCGGTTTACAGATAGCACGTACACCCGGTAAAT
>CAJWKF010000075.1 GCA_913042265.1 uncultured Gammaproteobacteria bacterium | reverse complement strand
TCTATTGCTTGGATTGAACGTTTCTTACAAGATTTTTCAGGTACTGTCGTTGCAATTACTCATGACCGTTACTTTTTAGATAATGCGGCTGGGTGGATTTTAGAGTTAGACCGTGGTCGCGGTATTCCCTATGAAGGTAATTATTCATCTTGGTTAGAACAAAAAGACGCTCGTCTACAGCAGGAAGCAAAAGTAGAAGCCTCACATAACAAAGCAATTAAAGCTGAATTAGAATGGGTACGACAAGGGGCTAAGGGCCGTCAGGCTAAATCAAAATCACGATTGAAGTCATTTGAAGAAATGAATTCTCGGGAATTCCAAAAGCGAAATGAAACCCAAGAAATTTACATCCCACCGGGGCCACGATTGGGTGATAAAGTCATAGAGTTAAACAATGTAACAAAATCTTATGGTGATAAATTATTACTTGAGAACCTAACCTTATCCATACCTGCCGGAGCTATTGTAGGTATTATCGGGCCAAATGGCGCAGGAAAATCTACCCTCTTTAGAATGATTTCTGGTGAAGAGCAAGTTGATTCAGGCTCAATAGAGCTGGGAAGTACTGTCCAGTTATCATATGTGAATCAAACCAGAGAATTGAATGGCAATAACACTGTTTTTGAAGAAATTTCTGAAGGAAGTGACACTATTACCGTCGGAACATATCAGACACCTTCTCGTTCATATTGTGGGCGTTTTAACTTTAAAGGTTCTGACCAACAAAAATTTGTAAAAGATCTTTCTGGAGGCGAACGTAACCGTCTACATATGGCAAAGCTGTTAAAAGAAGGTGGTAATGTTTTACTGCTCGATGAGCCAACTAACGATCTTGATATTGAAACCTTACGCGCTCTTGAAGAAGCTATCTTAGCTTTCCCAGGTTCTGCCGTTGTAATTTCACATGACCGTTGGTTCTTAGATCGTGTCTGTACACATATGATTGCCTACGAAGGGGAATCTAACGTTGTCTTTTTTGAAGGTAATTACACGGAATATGCTGAAGATTACCGTGAACGTTTTGGTAAAGATCACCAACCTGAACGCATTAAGTACCGTAAGATGAGCTAGTAACCAAATCATTAGCATTCAAAATTAGATAAGAAATTAATAACTCATCACATTTTATTTTAGTCTCTTAACATATAGATTTTGCTCTCCTCTTTAAGTCACTAAGAGCATTGTATCGATATGACATGATATAATTTAATTTACATTACATACAAAGGTTTAGCTTAATTTGAATCCTCGATTTCTTTATTACTTGCGTTCAGTAAATAATATTTCTCGTTCTATATTTACGTCACGATTCTGGGCCTCACATTCGCCAAAAATCCAAGCCGGTATATCAGTTGAAAATGATTTTTTTGGCATTAATATTGCACCCTCAGTAGATCCGAAAGCAGATGATTTTATTATCGAGCGTTTGCAAGAGCTGGGTCTGCAGCATGTCAGGATGAATTTTACCTATGATTCATTAGGTAGCTATGCAGAAAGGTTATTACAACGTGTCATAGCTGAAGATTTTGAAGTTTTATTAGACTTGATCCCCCCATTCGAAGATGCAAAAAGTTTTACGTTAGATGCACAAGAGCGATGGAGAAGCTTCCTCAATTCCGTAGCACGAGAATATGGTCAACAAGTAGCCGTTATTGAGATAGGCTCTACTCCGAACCGTGGCCGATGGTCAGGCTTTGAACCCTCGGATTATTTAATTGCTTGGCGTATTGCCAACGATGAATTAACACCTTTAGATATTATATTAGCAGGTCCCAATGTCTCTGATTTTGAACCCTTGTGCAGTATTCAATTACTTAGTGAAATGCAGGCGCAGGGGAACGCACCTGACATTTATACCAACAACTTATTTGTTGAACGCGTCATTGAGCCAGAAGCTTTTGATCATCGAGTCCTAGGAAAGACCATGAGACTTGTTCTGAAGCTTAACCTCGTTAAAAAAGCGCGTATTATGCGTGCTATAGGTAAAGAGTATGGCGTCGACAATATAGTCTGTAGCTATAAATGCTGGTCAAGCAAACGTTTAAGCCGCTGGTCTATAGTTCCGGAGCGTAAAAAGTCAGATTATTTAGTACGTTATTTGGTGATCGCCGCCACAACTGGGGCCTTATCAAAAGTTTATTGGGGCCCACTAATTTGCAATAGAGATGGTTTAATCGATGATGGGTCTTCGAGTTATCCGGCGATCGATAATGTCACTTTTTATAAACAAGTTAAGGGTGATTTAACTAACTTTAAGATCCGTGAAGCTTTTTATGCCTATGCCAATATTGTTAAATTATTATCTGGGGCTAAATGTGTTGAAGCAATTAATGCCAATAATGGTATCCATCATTTTATTTTTGAGACCAAAAGCCATAAACAATTGCATATCATCTGGACACGCGACAGAGGTTGTATTGAGGCATCATTACTTTATACGAATCAGCAATTAGATCGTGGCCACTTCATAGATGCCATAGGTCAAGCAATACAAGACAAAACTCTTAGTTTCAGTGAACGTCCAACCTTTATTGAGTTTGAGCATGCAGAGCAGTTGAAATTAAGTAACTCGGAAATTGAAAAACTTGACCCACAGCCTCATGGGGTAATATTCGGAGTTAGTGAAGATATTCGTTATTTGTCTTGGACAGAGGGAAAGTGGCGTGGAGTAGTTGCAGTAAAACCAGGTGAGAGTGGAACCGAAAAAGCGAGAGCTTTAGTACCTGAAAAATTATTGGCAGCTCCGCAGATAGTGATTCATCGCGATCAACGCAACAAAGTATGGAGTATTGAACATCCAATCACGACAAATGAAACATTAGTAGTCAAAGAAAACAGAGCACGGGGCATAAAGAAATTCACTTATCGCTTTAAGGCCAGTAAAGGTCAACGACATTGGGATAATGCATGGGAAATGTTGCGCCGTGGTGTCAGAAGCCCAATACCTATTGCGTATTTTGAACAGACAGAAAATACTGGCATTACCCATAATTATTATGTTTGTGAATTTGTAGATGCTGCTTTTTCAGTTCGTGAAGCATTTACAGCATTTGGTAAAGGAAAGGAAAGTTACGAAGGGTTTAGCAAAGAAAAAATTATAAAAGCCGTTGCTGATTTTAGTTGTAATATGCACAATAAAAAAATTATTCATCATGATCTCACTGGGGGTAATTTACTAGTTACAACTGAAAACGAAGAAATTAATATCACGGCAATTGATATTGGTAGAGCCTCAATTAATATGAAGAAAAACTTGAGCGAACATCAGCGTTTACTAGATTTGATGCGATGTTGTTATAAATTAAACTGGCCAAACCGACATTTATTTATGGACTATTACTTTGCAGCCTATGGCCGAAAATTTTCTGCTCACTGGAAGAGCTCGTTGAGCTATTATGACTGGAAGTTAAGGACTAAAAAGAGAGTAAAACGTGCATTAAAAAGTAAATGGAGTAAATTTTAGTCCAATCTACTACATTGTTCTTTCATCAAATTACATAAGCTGTGTAATCAATGCCTGATGCTATTAGTTCTACAACGTTAGTTTTATTTTCAATACTTTCACTAAAATCAATCAGTAGCTTTTCTCGGGTGACTGTTGCAGCATTTAAGTGACCTAACCAAAAAGCATGACCTCCAGGATCACCATCACGATC
>CAJWKF010000074.1 GCA_913042265.1 uncultured Gammaproteobacteria bacterium | reverse complement strand
TTGGTAAACCAAACTTTATACCCGGTGAGTGGGTTAAACATGGTGCAATTGTTCTAGATGTCGGTATTAACAGACTCCAAGACGGGTCTTTAGTTGGAGATGTTGAATTTGATGTTGCTAAAGAAAAAGCCGCTTGGATCAGCCCTGTCCCTGGTGGAGTTGGTCCGATGACAGTAGCAACCTTATTAGAAAATACACTTTTTGCTGCCGAGGAGTTAGCACAAAACTAATCGAGTATTAATAAATACCTGTTATTCCTTTTTATTTACGCCGCCAACTTGTTTTACCCGCTGCGTCTTCAAGGACAACCCCTTTTGCTTTCAGTTCATCCCGAACTTGATCGGCCTTGGCCCAATCTTTATCGTCTCTTGCTTTATTTCGTGCAGCGATTAAAGCTTTTATGATCTCGACATCATCACCCTTAATGCTATCAAAAAAAGCTTCGGTATCTTGCTGAAAAAGCCCTAAAACATCACCAAAAGAATGCAATAGCCCTGCTAAATAACCTTGTTGTTCCAGATCACCTTGTTCTGAGACTTTATTCAACGCTTGTCTAACATCTGCCATAACTGATAAGGCTAATGCAGTATTAAAATCATCATCCATTGCTGCTTTAAAGCGTGAGCCATATTCTTCATTATTCTGCCAAATAATACTTTCATCTGCTTTAGCATCACGCAAAGCACTGTAAAATTTAGTAAGTGAATTTTTAGCTTGCTCTAATTGTTCATCTGAGTAATTGAGTGGGCTCCGATACTGGCTCGTTAAAATAAAATAGCGTACAACTTCTGCCTGATATTGCTTTAACACTTCACGCACCGTGAAAAAGTTACCCAATGATTTAGACATTTTTTCATCATCAATACGAACAAAACCATTATGCATCCAATAATTGACGGATTGACATCCATGGGCTCCTTCTGACTGCGCTATTTCATTTTCATGATGAGGAAACTGTAAATCCATACCTCCACCATGAATATCAAAGTGCTCACCAAGACAATGGGCTGACATTGCTGAACATTCAATATGCCAGCCCGGTCGTCCTTTACCCCATGGTGACTCCCACGCAGGCTCACCTGGCTTAGCTGCTTTCCACAATACGAAATCCATCGGATCATTCTTAGCTTCATTCACCGCAACCCGCTCGCCGGCCCTAAGTTCTTCAATATTGCGACCAGATAACTTGCCATAATTTGGGAACTCACTGACGTCAAAGTACACATCGCCATTTACAGCGTTATAGGCTAAGCCTTTGCTAATAAGCGTTTCTATCATGACCAACATTACTGCTATCGATTCAGTTGCTTTTGGTTCTGCATCGGGACGAAGGGCACCCAAAGCATCTGCATCTTGATGCATCTCAGAAACAAATCTCTCTGTAAGCTTCTGAATAGTTTCATTTCTCTCATTAGCTCGGGCGATAATCTTATCGTCAATATCTGTGATATTACGAATATAATTAACCTCATATCCACTCGCTTTAAGATAACGAGTCACTACGTCGAAGACAACCATAACTCTGGCATGCCCGACATGACAGAAATCATAAACCGTCATTCCGCATACATAAAGTTTCACTTTACCAGGTACGATAGAGGTGAATAGCTCTTTTTGTTTAGTTAAACTGTTATGAATATGTAACATAGGGATTATTTTACGTGATGTCGGACATGAAAAGTAATATAAATATTCCACTTCTCAGCTTATTTGCACTATGATATTGCTTACTCAATAAATCATCGGATAAACTTCAAAATGAAACCATTTTTTCAATCTTTGGCAGCATTGTTGTTCGCCATTTCATCATTTATTGCCCATGCCGAAGGAGGCATTGCTTTGCCAAAAGTTAAATTAACTACATCTCATGGTGATATTGTCATCGAACTTAATGCTGACAAGGCACCCAATACAGTCGCCAACTTTATTTCCTATGTGGAAAGTGGCTTTTATACTGATACTATTTTTCACCGCGTCATTAAGGACTTCATGATCCAAGGTGGAGGCTTTGATAAAGAATTCACTCAAAAAAAAGTTAATAAGCCCATTAAAAATGAGGCTAATAACGGCTTAACCAATGTGAAAGGTTCGGTTGCTATGGCAAGAACAGGCGACCCACACTCAGCCACTGCTCAATTTTTTATCAATACTGTAGATAATGATTTCCTTAATTTTCGTGGTGAAAATGACGCTGCATGGGGTTATGCTGTCTTCGGGCAGGTAATTGAAGGTCATGATGTGGTCGAAGTCATTCGTGCTCTCAGTATCAATAATCGTGGACATCATCAGAATGTTCCAGATGACAACGTGGTAATTCTTAGCGCTAGTGTCCTCAAATAAACTTCTGATGAAATTTTCAAATAAAAATCGAGCACTTCTTGCCGGTTCACTTTACCAACTCCTAAGCTTTGAGTAAGCCTATGTCCACACTGTTTATTTCAGACCTACACTTAAGTCCTTCACATCCGAAACTCATTAAAGCCACTGTCGACTTTTTGGCACAGCAAGCCTCGAAAATCGATCAACTATATATATTAGGAGACTTATTTAATACCTGGCTAGGTGATGATATTGTACCTGATGAATTTCAGCCACTAATAGAACAGCTAACAAAACTCAAACAAGTAGGTATCAAAAGTTACTTAATGGTTGGTAACCGTGACTTCATGTTGGGTAAAACTTTTGCGGGCTATAGTGGAATGACCATACTGCAAGAGCCCACCCTAATTAAACTGGGCCAATGTAAGGTTCTCTTAATGCATGGTGATAGTTTATGTATTGATGATATTAGCTATCAACGTTATCGTCGCTGGAGCCGTAACCGCTTTTTACAATATTGTTTTTTAATGCTGCCAGCAAGCTATCGTGAAGGCATCTCTGACAAAATAAAGCAAAAAAGTCGTCAACAAAAACAGCATAAATCAGCTGAAATTATGGATGTTAACCATAATGAGGTAGATAGGGTAATGGCTCAATTTAGAGTGGATTATTTATTACACGGACATACTCATAGGCCAGCTATCCATGAGCTAGGGCACGAACAGTATCGTATTGTTTTGGGGGACTGGCAAAAAGAGCCAAGCTTTATCGTCTTTGATGGCTACCAATTGCAATTATTTGACCCCCGAGTTCCTAAGGATAGCATTGCTTCAATTCTCAGCTTATCTTAAACAACCCACATCACCTCAAACTTGTTCATCCAGAATTTGCTTTAACCGCATGGGTGAGATATATCCTGGCAATAACTGCCCTGACTCTAAAAATAAAGCTGGAGTACCCGTGACTCCCAATCGCCGACCTGCTTCAAAATGCTCCATTATAGGATGATCACAGTTCTTAACCCCTATCTTTGATCCCGCTTTTGAATCTGTCATCGCTTGTTTACGGTCATCAGCACACCAGACATTGACTGCTTTATCAAATGATTCAGAACCCAAACCCGACCTTGGAAATGCCATATAACGAATTTTAATGCCGAGAGCATTATATTCCGACATTTGCTGATGTAGCTTGCGACAGTAGCCACAATCTATATCAGTAAATACAGTGAGCATATGCTTTGTTTTTTCAGGCTCAAATATAATCATATCAGCTTCATTGAACGAGGCTATTACTTCTTTTTTTAAACCTATCCGCTTGTTCTCTGTAATATTTTGGCGAGACTCTATATCTATAATATCGCCTTGAAATACATAACGGCCATCTTTTGAAA
>CAJWKF010000073.1 GCA_913042265.1 uncultured Gammaproteobacteria bacterium | reverse complement strand
TTTATTGGGTGTCGAGACAAAGCGATGATGGAATTATTTTATTCGTCTGGCTTGCGGTTAGCAGAATTAGCGAGTTTAGATTGCCGAGATATCGATCTGGCTGATAAATTAGTTTATGTCACGGGTAAAGGGAATAAGGCAAGAGTATTACCAATAGGTGGACAAGCATTAAAAGCTATTCAGCTATGGTTAGAAAACAGAGATAAAGAAGGTCTTTTTGAAGCAGTTGCGTTATTTATAACAAAGCAAGGGGGTAGGTTGGGGGTCCGGTCAATCCAGCAACGCCTAAAATTTTGGGGAAAAAAACAGGGTATATCTGATCATGTTCATCCGCATAGATTAAGACATGCTTTCGCATCACATATGCTTGAGGCTACCGGTGATTTGCGCGCGGTACAAGAGCTATTGGGGCATGCTGATATATCGACGACTCAGGTCTATACTCACGTTGACTTCCAACATTTAGCTAAGGTTTATGACGGTGCACACCCTCGGGCTAAGAATAAATAATATTAGGAAAAGGACTAGTGAGCGACCTCCCAATTTATGCCGGTTCCAATGCCTACCTCGAGTGGAACGGATAGCTCTGCTGCTTGGACCATATAGTCTTCAATAATTTCCTTTGCTCTATCGAGTTGTTCGGTCGGGATCTCGAACACCAATTCATCATGAACTTGCATTATCATACGTATATCTGCAGGTTCAGAGTTTAACCAATTCTGAATAGAGTTCATAGCAAGCTTAATAATATCTGCTGCTGTACCCTGCATGGGAGCGTTGATTGCAGTTCTTTCAGCATACTGACGTCGCATACCATTACTAGCATTAATTTCAGGTAAATATAGGCGGCGGCCAAATAAAGTTTCAACATATCCATCTATTTTTGCTTGATCACGAGTACTACTCATATAATTTTTAACGCCCGGGTAACGCTCAAAATAAGTGTTCATGTAGTCTACCGCTTGGCCACGTTCGATATTCAATTGTTTAGATAAGCCATGTGCTGACATGCCATAAATTAAACCAAAGTTGATCGCTTTAGCGCTTCGTCTTTGATCGCTAGTGACATTATCAAGAGTAACGCCAAAAATTTCTGCAGCAGTATGACGGTGAATATCTTCTCCAGCAGCAAAAGCTTTTAATAGTCCCGTATCTTGAGATAAATGAGCCATGATACGGAGTTCTATTTGAGAATAATCTGCTGCCAAAATAGTGTAGCCTTCAGGAGCGACAAAAGCTTCACGAATTTTACGACCTTCTTCACTTCGAATTGGAATATTCTGTAAATTAGGGTCAGATGAAGATAAACGTCCGGTTGCTGTGACGGCCTGATGATAAGAGGTATGAACGCGTCCGGTCGACTTGTTTACTTGTTCTGGTAAGCGATCTGTATACGTTGACTTTAGTTTACTTAGGCTCCGAAAGGACATAATAACTCGTGGTAGTTCATAACCATCATCAGCCAAGTCTTGTAGCACTGATTCAGCAGTGGAGGGCTGTCCTTTCGGTGTTTTTTTTAGGATCGGTAACTTAAGCTTTTCGTATAAAATTGCACCGAGCTGTTTAGGGGACCCCAAATTAAATTCTTCTGCTGCAATAGTCCAGGCCTGTTGTTCAAAGTCCACAATTTTTTTTGATAAATCATCACTTTGTTGTTGCAACATCCATATATCAATATTAACGCCGTTACGTTCTAATGCATTAAGGACGGGTAACAAGGGTATTTCTAATGCCTGATATAAACTTAGTAAGTTGGGTATAGCCTTAAGTTGTGGCCAGAGAGTTTGATGAAGTTGTAAAGTGATATCAGCATCTTCAGCGGCATAAGGTGCGGCTTGTTCAATTTCAATCTCATTAAACGTCAGTTGTTTTTTGCCTTTACCAGCGATATCCTCAAAATGTATGGTGGTACGGCCTAAGTATTTTTCTGCTAATGAATTCATATCATGGCGTGTGGCAGTGCTATCAAGCACATAAGACTGCAACATTGTATCGTGTTCAATACCTTGCAAATCGATACCATGGTTTAGCAGAATATGGCGGTCATATTTTAAATTCTGTCCTACTTTATGCTGTTTAGGATCTTCTAATAAAGGCTTGAATAAGGATAGGACACGCTCAAAATTTAGTTGTGTTGGTGCCCCCAGATAATCATGTTTGAGTGGTAAGTAAGCTGCTGTTCCAATCTCAATTGCGAATGATAACCCGACGATACGAGCATTTAAGTAATCAAGACTTGTAGTTTCGGTATCAAAGGCGAATAAGGATGATAATTTTAAAGCATTAAGCCAGTGCTGCAAACGTTCTTCGGTTAGAATTGTTTCGTAGTTCTGCTCAACGACAGTCTGTATTGGCGCCGGATTATCACTCTCTTTGGGAGCTGCGGTGGCGGCCATGTTACCGGAGTTGTTTTTTTGGACTAATTCAGAGGTCCATGTTTTAAATTCTAAATGCTGGAATAAACCTAATAAGGTTTCGTACTGAATACCTTGGGCGATTAAATTGTTTGGTGTGTCACCTTCCAAATCAACATCCAATTTAATCGTTGCTAGCTCATAAGACAATGGTAGTTGAGGTGCTGTTTCACGTAGTTTTTCTCCCATCTTACCTTGCACTTCATCTGCGTGCGCAATTACGCCGTTCAAGCTGTCATATTGCTGCAATAACTTAGTGGCTGTTTTGGGGCCAACACTAGGAACGCCGGGTATGTTGTCGACTTTATCACCCATCAAGGCCAGATAATCAATAATACGATTGGGACCGATACCATATTTCTCATGTACAGCAGCTACATCAGTTAAGGTGTTGCTCATGGTGTTAATTAAGGTTACATGCTGATTGACCAGTTGGGCCATATCTTTATCGCCAGTTGATATAACGGTTTTAATACTTTGCTCAGTGGCCTGTTGTGCCAAAGTTCCAATGACATCATCAGCTTCAACACCATCAACCATCAATAGTGGTAAACCCATTGCCCTGACAATTGCGTGGATGGGTTCTATTTGCTCGCGCAAATCATCTGGCATTGGTGGCCGGTTAGCTTTATATTCGGGAAATATATCATCTCTGAATGTTTTGCCTTTTGCATCGAAAACTACTGCGATATGGCTGGGTTGGTAGTCACGTAATAATTTGCGCAACATATTAACGACCCCATAAATTGTGCCAGTAGACTGGCCCTTACTATTTGTGAGTTCAGGCATAGCATGATAGGCGCGATAGAGATAGGAGGAACCGTCAACAAGAACAAAAGGGCTAGACTCAGTCATAGGGTAACGTCTTCAATAATATAGTTAAGTAGATTTGCTTTAATCATAGCATCGAAAATGCTATCGTTATCTTAAAAATTGGGGATATGTAATATGTTCAACAAGTCAGTTATTGTATGCGTAGTTGGTTTATTAATGTCATCTAATGTTTGCGTGGCTGAGGAACTGTTAGAGGAACCTATTATCCCCGAAGCATTAATGGACGGTCAAACTATTGAACCTGACATTAATGTTATTCAAAAAAAAGACCGTACATTTAAAGAATATCGCCTATTTGGTAAACTTTATATGATAAAAATAACTCCAACGATAGGTTTTCCATACTTTTTAACCGATACCGATAGTGACGGCTCTCTCGAAACTACACAGCATGAACTTGATTCTGGCTTGCTGGTTCCGAGCTGGGTCTTGCTTAAGTGGTAAGAAAGTAAAGATACTAACTTTTTATGTCAGTTTATACA
>CAJWKF010000072.1 GCA_913042265.1 uncultured Gammaproteobacteria bacterium | reverse complement strand
TGAGCCACGTCGTGCCCAGATATTGTCTGTGTCACCAAAGCGTAGATGCTCTACTTCAAACCCGATAGCAGATAGGCGTTCAGCGAGTAATTTCTGACAACCTCTATCATTGGGTGTGACGCTGTCGCGGCTAATTAACTCTTTTGTCATATTAAGTGTAGCAGACATATTATTTTCCGAAATAAGCGACATAATCATGCTCTTTAAAACCTACCATTACGTCATTATTGTAGCTGAGAACAGGTCGTTTTATTAATGTTGGATTGGCTACCATCAATTCAATGGCAATAAGTTGATCAAGTTTGTCTTTACGTGGGTCTTCCAAATTGCGCCAAGTTTGACCTCGTTTATTAAGCAATAATTCCCAAGGTACTTTTTTCAACCATAATTCAATGGTTTTTTGCTCTAAGCCATCTGCTCGAAAATCGTGAAATTCAAACTCCAGATCATTGGCCTCAAGCCAACGTCGTGCTTTTTTGACTGTATCGCAGTTTTTAATACCATATACGATCATGATTAGATATCGCGTAATAACTCGTTAATGCCAACTTTACCACGAGTTTTAGCATCAACTTGTTTCACAATAACAGCACAGTAAAGGCTGTAACTGCCATCTTTGGATGGTAAATTGCCTGAAACAACTACAGAGCCGGCTGGAATACGGCCATAACTGATTTCACCGGTCATCCGGTTGAATATTTTAGTACTTTGACCAATATATACACCCATTGATATGACAGCACCTTCCTCGACAATGACACCTTCGACAACTTCAGAACGAGCACCAATAAAACAATTATCTTCAATAATTGTTGGGCCAGCTTGTAAGGGTTCCAGTACACCACCAATACCTACGCCACCTGAAAGGTGAACATTCTTACCAATCTGTGCACATGAACCAACAGTTGCCCATGTGTCCACCATAGTGCCAGAGTCAACATAAGCTCCAATATTGACATAAGAAGGCATCAAAACGACACTGGGGGCGATATAAGACCCACGACGAACATTAGCAGGTGGGACAACTCTGATACCTGCTTTGTTGAAGTCTTCTTCATTAAAGCTAGCAAACTTCGGTTCGACTTTATCGTAAAAATTAGTTTCGCCACCAGACATGATCTTATTTTCATTAAGACGAAACGATAGCAATACTGCTTTCTTAAGCCATTGATTAACGACCCAGTCGTCACCTTTTTTTTCTGCTACACGTGCAGAGCCATTATCAAGCATTGTAAGTGCATCATTAACAGCATTGCGAACGTCTACATCTGCATTAGCAGGTGTAATATCAGCACGAATTTCAAATGCAGTTTCGATGATTTGTTGAATATTACTCATGTTTAAAATTTCTCCAGTGGGATTTTCTTGTTATTAATATTTTACAGGCTTTCAATAAGATGACGGATGCGATGTGCGGCTTCAGTACATTCCTCAAGTGAGACAACTAATGCCATTCTAATACGGTTTTTACCTGGGTTACCGTTGTGTGTATCTCTTGCGAGGTAAGACCCTGGCAGTACAGTAACATTTTGTTGATTGTATAATCGGTGTGCGAAATCAGTATCATCAATGGGTGTTTCAGCCCATAAGTAGAAGCCAGCTTCAGGCTGTTGCACATTCATAACTGGAGATAGTATAGCAAGTACCGCGGCAAATTTTTCTCGATAATATTGACGATTAGAAATGACATGGTCCTCATCTTGCCATGCTGCAATAGAAGCAGCTTGTGTTGCTGGCGCCATGGCAGAACCGTGGTAAGTTCTATAGCGTAAGAAATGACTAAGGACGTCACTATCGCCTGCAACAAAACCAGATCTTAATCCAGGTGAATTAGAGCGTTTTGAAAGGCTGTGGAACACGACACAGCGGGCAAAGTCATCATAATTTGCGGCGATAGCGGCTTCTAACAACCCAATTGGTGGTTTAGATTCATCAAAATAAATCTCGGAATAACATTCGTCGGATGCAATTATGAAATCATATTGGTGCGCAAGCTTAATCAATTTGACTAAAGTCGCTTGATTAATAACAGCACCTGAAGGGTTACCGGGGCTACATAGGTAAAGTAGTTGGCATCGTTCCCAAACATCAGTACTAACAGCATCAAAGTCTGGAATAAATCCAAGGTCACTATTACAGTTAAGGAAAAATGGTTGTGCACCAGCCAAAAAAGCAGCACCTTCATAAATCTGGTAGAAGGGGTTAGGCATTACTACTAATGGAGCACGATGCCTATCAATTATAGCTTGAGCAAAAGAGAATAAGGCTTCACGAGTCCCATTGACGGGTAACACATGTCGAGTGGCATCGAGGTGGTCGTTGAGTTGAAAACGATTATTAAGCCAATCGACGATGGCTTGTCGTAATTCGATGGAGCCAACAGTAGTTGGATAGCGTGATAAGCCGTGTAAGTTGCTTGTGATGGCTTCAGTGATAAAGCTAGGCGTAGGGTGCTTAGGTTCACCAATAGACAAGGGGATATGAACCAATTCCTGTGGTGGTGTCGACCCTACCTTTAACTTTGCGAGCTTTTCAAAAGGATACGGGTGAAGCTGAGTCAAATCAGGATTCATAATTTGAATATATTATTAAAATAAAACGACTCATTATAACGGGTTATGCCTTTCTCGTGGTATAAGGTTCCTCCATGAGAATAAGAATATCATCAGGAAACACCTTAGCTGTACTTTGCCTTCTTTTTTCAGCGGGTATGTGGGGGTTAATATGGTATCCGGTGAGGTTACTAAATGAAGCGGGAATGCCAGGAATATGGAGCTCCTTAGTGATGTATTTAGCCGCGGCTATTGTAGTGCTTCCATTTCTATCAAATAGTTACCATGAAATAATAGAAAATAAAGGCGCACTTTTGGTTTTAGCAATAGCTGCGGGAGTAACCAATGTCGCCTTTGTAGTGGCGTTGATAGAAGGTGAAATTATGCGCGTGATGTTGCTGTTTTATTTATCGCCAATATGGACTGTATTATTGGGGCGCTGGTGGTTAGGTGAAAAGTTATCGTCAAAAGCTAGCTTTTTATTTTCTATTGCTATGTTAGGTTCGTTAGTAATGCTATGGAACCCTGAAATAGGATTACCATGGCCTCACGGAATAGCTGATGCTTTGGCACTTATAGCTGGAGTAGCTTTTTCAGTTACTAATGTTCTGTCTCGTAAACTATCAAGTCTAGCCATGAGTAGTAAAACTGCTGTTATATGGTGGGGTGTAGTAGCTACTTCATTATTGGTAATAATAGCCCAACAGTCACCTTTACCAGAGGTTGGAGCTATAACCTGGGCTAGTGCATGGTTATTGGGTTGGCTAGGAATAGTAGCGATGACTGTGGCCGTCTTGTATGGTGTGGCTATGATGCCAGTTTATCGTTCTTCGGTAATTATGCTTTTTGAGTTAATTGTTGCTGCAGCCGCTGCATGGTTCTTGACTGACGAAGCAATGACATCACAAGAATGGTTTGGTGGTGGTTTAATTATATTAGCAGCATACGGCGTCGCTACAATTGAGAAGCCAAAAAATAAAAAGTTATTAAGAGAGTTAGGAGAAGAATAGTGATCAAGTCAATTGCCCATGCAAGCTTTTTAATCGCAGATGTAGCTACATCTTTGCAATTTTATTGCGATGTATTGCAGCTACATTTAAATGAAAAAAGGCCTAACTTAGCATTTGAAGGAGCGTGGATTGATATTGGCTCTAGTGGGCAACAAATTCATTTAATGAA
>CAJWKF010000071.1 GCA_913042265.1 uncultured Gammaproteobacteria bacterium | reverse complement strand
ATAATTTTTATATTTACAACAGGTAAACGTATACCATAACTATGTTTATTAACTAAGATAAAATCACCTATGTGCAATGTAGGCACCATGGAAGCAGATGGAATCCTAAAAGGTTCATACAAAAAAGAGCGTATGACTAATACCACCAAGATAATTGGGAAAAATGATTTAGCATATTCCACTATTATAGGGTCTGCTTGACTAGGAGCTCTCTTATCAGCCCACATTATTTTATCAACTAGCCAGATTAAACCCGTTATAACAACAAGACTGACCATTAAAGCTGGAAAACTCACTCTATACTTCCTTCACTTAAGATTTTTTAGACAATTGTAGTACGGCTAAGAATGCTTCTTGTGGAACATCAACTTTGCCAATCGATTTCATTCGTTTTTTACCTTTCTTTTGTTTCTCTAGTAATTTCCGTTTACGAGACACATCACCGCCATAACATTTTGCTAAGACATTCTTTCGCATCGCTTTGACTGTTGAACGCGAAATAATATGACCACCGATAGCTGCTTGAATTGCAATATCGAACATTTGACGAGGGATCAACTCTTTCATTTTCTCAACCAGGTCACGACCTCTGCCAATACTCTGTTCCTTATGAACAATCATTGATAAGGCATCTACACGCTCACCATTGATTAAAACATCTAATTTAACAAGCTCTGCAACTTGGAACCGGGTAAAATGATAGTCTAACGAAGCATAACCACGACTAACAGATTTTAAACGATCAAAAAAATCTATTACGACCTCATTCATTGGAATTTCATAACTCACAGCCACCTGTTTGCCCACATACTGCATAGAGACTTGGACACCACGTTTTTCAATACATAGTGTAATTACAGAGCCGAGATGTTCTTGAGGTACTAAGATATCTGCGATGACAATCGGTTCACGAATTTCCTCAATCGTCCCAACATCTGGTAATAATGATGGGTTTTCAATATGAATTTCTTCGCCTTTACGATTTAACACTTCAAAAACCACGGTCGGTGCAGTAGTAATTAAATCTAAATCATATTCCCGCTCTAGACGTTCTTGGATAATTTCCATATGGAGTAAACCGAGAAAACCACAACGAAAGCCGAAGCCTAGTGCTTGTGAATTTTCTGGTTCAAAAAATAACGATGCATCATTAAGTCTTAATTTTCCAAGTGCTTCACGAAAAGCTTCAAAATCATCCGAGCTGACTGGAAATATGCCCGCATAAACTTGTGGAGTAACAGCTTTAAATCCCGGCAACATTTCTGTTGCACCATGATTTGAATGCGTCAATGTATCGCCTACAGGTGCCCCGTCGATATCTTTAACACCCGATATGACATACCCAACCTCTCCACAGAACAAACCATCTTGCTTGGTTCGCTTCGGAGTAAACACACCAACTTGCTCTACCTGATATTCATGCCCTGTCGACATGACTTTTATCTTATCTTTCCCCTTGATTGAGCCTTGCATAATCCTAACCAATGAGATGACACCCACATAACTATCGAACCATGAATCAATTATTAAGGCTTGTAACGGACCTTCGGCATCACCCTTCGGTGCTGGTATTCGAGCGACTAAAACTTCTAATAGATCTTCGATACCTAACCCTGTTTTAGCACTACATTGCACGGCGTCAAGAGCATCAACGCCTATAATATCCTCTATTTCTTGTGCAACTCGCTCTGGCTCAGCTGAAGGTAAGTCAATTTTATTTAGAACAGGTAAGACTTCTAAATCTAAATCTATTGCTGTATAGCAGTTTGCTACACTCTGTGCTTCTACACCCTGCGCGGCATCAACTACTAATAATGCACCTTCACATGCGGCAAGAGATCGTGAGACTTCGTATGAAAAATCCACATGTCCTGGCGTATCAATGAAATTGAGATGATAAACTTCTCCATCACGAGCCTTGTAGTCCAAAGATACACATTGGGCTTTAATCGTGATACCACGTTCACGCTCAATGTCCATAGAATCTAAAACTTGTGATGACATCTCGCGGGCTGTTAACCCCCCGCAAACTTGTATGAATCGATCTGCAATCGTAGATTTACCATGATCAATGTGTGCAATGATTGAGAAGTTTCGTATATTCTTGATATTTATAGCCTTTATTCTTTCAAACCACGAGGAATTGTTCTTAAGCGCACACAATTAGGTTTAGACTCTTAATTAAGTCTAAATTCAGACATAAACTTTTCAAATTATGCATACTCTCCACATTAAATTCAGCTTAGATCTTTATTTATAGTAGATACTAGCTTTTACAAGTTAAGTACTTACCAATTGTATTATTTTAATTCGTGAATTTTACGGTAAAAAAGGCTGGCTGTCCTGATTTGACGGTGTTTAATCCCGCTATACTTTCACTAAACTTTATTCTTACTCTAATTTTAGGGCTAAAAATATTGCACCTTGTTGTCTTTGGACCAGCACGGGAATAGCCTTATTTTCTGGTAAGCCTCGTGCAATAACCAAAAATTGCTTAGCATTTTCAACTGTTTCATTATCGATACTAACGATAACGTCTCCTCTTCGAATACCCGCTTTACCTGCAGCACCTTGTTTAACTCCAACAATGAAAACGCCTCCTTTTTTTAGGCCGTAATCTTCTCGTTGTTTCTCAGTCAGTTCAGCAACTTGGACTGCAAGGCGTTCATCCATCATCTGACTTGGCTTATTTCTAGTTTTAATAACTTTGTTAGCATCTTGCGGTAATGTCTCAATTATCACTTTTAGTGTTTTTTCTTTATTGTTGCGCATCACAACAACTGGCACTGACTCACCAATTTTTGTTCTCCCCACAATAGGAGGTAATGATGATGATGTTGTAATTTCTTTACCATCAAATCGTAAAATAATGTCACCTATAACTATTCCTGCCTTGCCAGCGGGGCTTCCTGGCATGATCCTAGACACTAAGGCACCTTGTGGTTTATCTAAACCAAATGACTCTGCTAACTCTCGCGTTACATTCTGTATTACAACACCTAACCATCCTCGACTGACAAAACCTTGTGACTTAATTTGTGACACAACATCCATGACAACATCCATCGGAATGGCAAATGACACGCCCATAAACCCTCCCGTTCGGCTATAAATTTGTGAGTTAATGCCAATCACTTCACCGTCTAAATTAAATAATGGGCCGCCTGAATTACCTGGGTTTATAGCTACATCCGTCTGGATAAAAGGAACATAATTATCACTTGGTAAGTTTCGGCCTAAAGCGCTAACAATACCTGCTGTAGCTGAAGCATCAAATCCAAAAGGTGAGCCTATGGCTAATACCCATTCACCAACTTTCAAGGCATTTGAGTCCCCAAGTTTTACAGCTTTCAATCCTGTAGCTTCGACTTTTAATAAGGCTATATCACTACCCTTATCACTACCTAACACTTTCGCTACCATTTCATTTCTATCATTAAAGCGTACGATGATTTCATCAGCATCTTTGATAACATGATGATTAGTCAAAATATAACCATCTGATGAAAGCACAAAACCTGAGCCTAACGAATGTGTCTCATATGGTTGTTGGCGCTGGCCGCTTCCGCCTGGTGGGAAAAAGTGCTTGAACATTTCATCAAAAGGTGTTCCTTCAGGTATTTTCATTCCTGGAGGTAAGCTACGCCTATTGTTAGCTTGGGGCTTATTTTTTTTTGTAGTGCTTATATTAATTACTGCATCACTGTTTTCTGAGACTAATTCTGTAAACTCAGGCAGTCCACTTGCTTGTGTCATTACACTCATAAATGAGGCCACTAAAAGGGCTACTATCATTGCCCACTTTTTATGATGTGTCATTATCTATTCCTCT
>CAJWKF010000070.1 GCA_913042265.1 uncultured Gammaproteobacteria bacterium | reverse complement strand
CTAATTGAACGATGCCTCCATGCTAAGAAATGTAACGAAAAGTTCATACCTGCTAGTAACATAAAGAATACTGCAACCATCTCAATCGTCGCACTATTAAAATAGCCAATACTTTCATTGTGAGTAGAAAACCCCCCGATTGCTACTGTCGAAAAACTATGGCTTATTGCATCAAACCAGCTCATCCCCGCCAAATAATAAGACAATGCACACAACGCAGTAAGCGTTAAATATATATACCACAATGCTTTTGCGGTTTCCGTAATTCGAGGGGTTAGCTTAGAGTCTTTCATTGGGCCCGGCGTTTCAGCACGGTATAACTGCATACCACCAACGCCCAATAACGGTAAAATTGCTACAGCCAGTACAACAATTCCCATACCACCAAGCCATTGCAAAAACTGACGATAAAACAAAACTGCTTTCGGCAAGTTATCCAGGTTTGTTAGTACTGTCGCCCCAGTTGTAGTTAAACCTGAGACCGACTCAAATACGGCATCAGTGAATGACATCTCTGGTACTTGAGTGAGAAAGAAAGGTACCGCGCCTGATAGACTTAGAGTCACCCAAAACATCACCACCACCAAGAAGCCATCTCTAACCTTCAATTCTTTACGATGTTGCCTTACAGGAAACCAAAAAATAAAACCCGTTGCTAGCAATAAAATAAAAGCATAGACGAAAGCTTCCGTAGAACCGTCTTGATAAAACAACGAGACCGCAATCGGAGGTAAAAGGGATAAACTGAAGAGGCCTAATAAAATGCCCAAAATACGTTGTATAGTTAAAAACTGCATCAACCGGCCTGCTTATTTAAATCATTTTTTTGATAATACGCCCACACTAACAACATGAACAGCGCTAAAATAAATAATGGCCAATGATTCCATTGAACATAAAAAGTCATGCCCTGCCTAGGCCCTATTAGACCCGTCAAGACTGCCATTTCAAATTGTGCTGTTGTTGACTGTAACTTACCTCGATGATTAATCAGCGCAGAAATACCATTCGTAGTTGCTCTAATTATGGGCCTACCTGTTTCCAAAGCCCTATTTTGTGAAATCTGTAAATGTTGATGTGGGGCTAATGAATCGCCGTACCAAGCATTATTTGTAGCATTAACCAGTATACTGGCCTCTGGTAATGTATCTAATATTTCGCTAGAAAATGCATCTTCATAACACACTGAAATACCCACTTTTTGACCCGCTGCTGTTAGCAGCACCTGCTCATCTTGGCCAGGATAAAAAGATGACATCGGTAAATCAAAAAATGTAATCAATCCGCGTAGCCATTCGAAAGGTACATAATCGCCAAATGGTACCAAGTGTCGCTTATGATAAAAACCATTCTCAGACATGCCGAGCGACATCATTCCATTATAATAACGAATATTATCATTATCATAAACCGGTAAACCTAATAAAATATCTGTGTTATGTTCACGTGCTGCCTTCTCTAAAGGATCAAAAAAAGAAGTTTTAGCTTGATGATAAAAAACAGTTGCAGCATTCTCAGGCCATACAATAAGGTCACTTTGCCACTGTTCTTCCGTTTTTGTTTGATACAGTAAGAGTGTTTTTAATACCTGCTCACTATCCCATTTTATATCCTGCGGCACATTGCCTTGAATCACACTAACAGATATGGGAAGGCCGCTTTCATAAGTCCACTCAACTGTTTTTAAAGCACTCCCACCAAACCAAATAAGAGCTATAGCTAATAAAGGCTTTGTCTCTTTGAATTGCCAAAAACTAGCTAATAAGCCAGCCGATACCGCAGCAATCAGTGATACCCCTAGCGCACCCACCACTGGAGTATAACCACTTAAAGGTCCCTCAATTTGGCTAACACCAAGCTCTAACCATGGGAACCCCGTTAGAAACCAACTTTTAAACCATTCGAAAAAAAGCCAAGCTAAAGGCAACAGCAATATGTAATCGATCCTAGAGAAATTTCTTTTACCTGTGATTTTCTTTATACACCAACCTAAAACCGCAAGATAAAGCGCAAAAAAAGTGACAAAAAGACCCGTCAACAAACCTGCTAAAAGCGTGCTTGCTTGACCAAACTCATGAATTGCGACGTAAACCCATGAAACACCCACACCAAATAAGCCCAGACCAAATAAGAACCCTCGTATCGCGGCCTGTTTGCCATCAACACCCTGCCAAGTTAAAAATAGCAGGGAAACACTCAAAAGTGCAATCGGGTAGTAATGGAAAGGTGAAAAAGCTAGTGGCATTGCCATGCCCGCGAGCAGTGCAATAGTATTTCCAGCTCGGCTTGACCAAGCTGTTGGATCTAACACTGTCACTCTTTGATATCGCTCAACTGTTCAGATTTAGCTAATACCTTCATTTCAAGCAAATGTACTCTCCGGTTATCTGCCCTAACGACTCTAAATTCAAACTGGCCTATAATTACTTTTTCATCTCGTTCTGGCAAATGACCAAATTGATTTACGACATAACCACCAACGGTATCAAAGTCTTCATCACTCCATTTCGTTTGAAAATGCTCATTAAACTCATCTAACTCTGCAAGCGCCTTGATAGCATAAGTCGTCTCATTACGCTGTAAAATAGGGACATCATTGTCAATGTCATGCTCATCTTCGATTTCACCAACGATCTGTTCAAGCACGTTTTCTATAGTCACCATACCCGCGACCCCGCCGTATTCATCTACAACAATAGCCATATGATTCCGATGGCCACGGAATTCGCCCAGCAACACATTTAAGCGCTTACTTTCTGGAATAAATACTGCGGGTCTCAACAACTCACGCATATCAAACTGAAATTCACCGGCAGATACCACCATGGAGAGGACATCTTTAGCTAGCAAAATACCAATAACATCATCACGGTCATCATCAATAACAGGAAAGCGGGAATGTGCAGTTTCGGTGATTAACTTTAAAATATCTTTTGCGGGTGCGTCGCGTGACACCATAACAACCTGCGAGCGAGGAATCATAATATCCCGGGCTTGCATTTGAGCTACATTCAAAGCGCCTTCCACAATAGCAAGGGCTTCAGAATCTATAATATGTCGTTCAGATGCAGAACGAACTAAATCCACTAGCTGCTCTTGATCTTGCGGCTCTATAAATAATTTACTTAATCGTTTCTGCCAAGACAATAGCTTCGAACTATTCTGCTGTCCCTCACTCATAACTCCGCACCTTGCTCTTGATATGGATCACTAATTTCTAACAATTCAAGTATGTCTATTTCCAAGGCTTCCATCTCTTCCGCTTGCTCGTTCTTTGCATGATCATAACCTAATAAATGCAAGCATCCATGTATAATCATGTGCGCCCAATGGTGCTCCACTATCTTGGCTTGCGCTATGGCTTCTCTCTCAACTAAAGGTGCACAAATCACTAAGTCACCTAGTAGTCGGGGTTTAAGTTCAACCTCTGCATTAAATGGGAATGACAATACGTTTGTTGCGCCCCCTTTGCCTCGATAAGTCGAGTTTAAATCAGCACTCTCACTTTCACCTACCACTCGAATGCTTATCTCGCAATCTTCTGCCACATCTCTTAAGGCTAAGTTTATCCATAATTGTATCGACTGTGCAGATGGCACTAAACCAGAATAAGGTTGTTGAATATCAACGGTCACAGCCATTAACTTTTTTCCCCTGCCTGCTCATAAGCTACAATTACTTTCTGGACTAAAGAATGGCGCACCACATCTTTAGCTTGAAAAAATGTAAAGCCAATTCCTTCAACCCCCTCCAGTACTTCTATCGCATCTCTTAAGCCTGACTTTTTAGAAGTGGGTAAGTCAACTTGAGTGATATCTCCAGTAATAACTGCTGTTGAGTTATATCCTAAACGCGTTAGAAACATTTTCATCTGTTCCACAGTGGTATTTTGTGCCTCATCCAAAATAATGAACGATTCATTAAGTGTCCGGCCTCGCATATATGCTAACGGAGCAATCTCTATGACATTACGCTCAATTAGTTTTGCGACTCGCTCAAAACCAAGCATTTCATATAAAGCGTCATAAAG
>CAJWKF010000069.1 GCA_913042265.1 uncultured Gammaproteobacteria bacterium | reverse complement strand
CCCTCATAAGAAATATGTAATAAATTGGCATCCATAGAATAAGGTGATTTTTTTCCACGTTTCATTTCAACAGGAATATTGTTTTTTTCAGCGTAATCAAGAAGCTTTTGGCGAGAATTTAGATCCCATTCGCGCCAAGGGGCAATAACCTTTATATCAGGGCTTAATGCGTACGCTCCAAGCTCAAAGCGAACTTGATCATTACCCTTACCTGTAGCACCATGTGAAATCGCTTGCGCACCAGTTTCTCTTGCAATCTCGACTAAGCGTTTAGCTATAAGGGGTCTAGCAATTGAAGTACCTAATAAGTACTCACCTTCATAGATTGTATTTGCTCTAAACATTGGAAAGACATAGTCACGTGCAAACTCTTCACGCAGATCTTCAATGTAAACCTCTTCGATTCCCATCGCTTTAGCCTTAGCTCGAGCAGGCTCTACTTCCTCACCCTGTCCGATATCTGCTGTAAATGTCACTACTTCGCAATCATAAACATCTTGCAACCACTTTAAAATAACAGAAGTATCGAGGCCACCAGAATAAGCAAGGACTACTTTATTAATTTTAGACATACGGTGGTACTTCCTGTAAATATGAGAAGATCAAATTGTCGCGTTATTGTATCAAATACCACGGAGTGCAAGCACTTCTTTTACTGCTTGACGACCGTTAGCTTTACAACTTATACGTCTTGGCGCATCTATGTAATGTAATTTAAAGCCCAAGCTTTTATAGAGTTTTTTAATTTTGTTTGTTGCTTGATTTGATAAAACGACGGGGCCTTTATGTTTTGATAAGTGTTCAGCTAAACGTTCTTGATCATCCCAACTAAAGCCCTTTTGATAATACTGCCTAAATGGGACATCGTATGGTGGATCAGCATAGATAAAATCATTATCAAGGAGCTCTAGTTCGCTAAAATCTTTATGGGTAAACTCCCACTTATTAAATTGCCCCCGATAGTGTAAAAAATCTCTCTGATAATTAATCTTTTTATATCGTCCAAATGGGACATTGTATCCACCAGATTTGTTAAACCTACATAGACCGTTATAACCCGTCCTATTTAGATAATAAAATAACTGTGCTGATTTCTCTTGCTCTATATTTCCCATGTTTAACAAATTAAACAATTCTCGATGCTCATAATACAGCGTCTCATCATTTTCTAATATAATATTTAGTGTTAAACCTCGTTGAATTTGCTGGTAGAAATTAATGAGAGCGGGGTTAATATCATTCAACAAAGCATTCTGTGGCTTTAACCCAAGTGAGACTGATAGTCCTCCACAAAAAGGTTCGACCAAACGAACCTCATTATGTTTAGACCACAGTTTAGCTAGCTTTGGAATAAGCCAACGTTTGCCCCCTGCCCATTTTAGAGGGGGCCTTAATAGTAGTGATTGTTGTTTTACGTCACTGTTAAGAATATCGTTTTCTCTTCGCTCAACCTAAATCAAAAAAGCAGTTAAAATAAACTCCTAACTGCTGATGCATTATTTAGAATGCAACGTTTTTCTAGGCGGCATCAAATCAGTAATATTACCTTCCGCCATCTCTGCAGCAAAGCCCAAGGTCTCTGATAAAGTAGGGTGAGGATGAATTGTCATTCCAATATCTTCAGCGTCGGCACCCATTTCCAAGGCCAATACAGCTTCAGCAATTAGCTCACCTGCATTAGGACCTACAATACCAGCACCAATCAACCGGCCGGTTTCTTTATCAAATAGGGCTTTAGTCAAACCTTCGTCACGCCCTGTGCTCAAGCTACGCCCACTTGCTGCCCAAGGAAAGGCACCTTTAACGTATGCAATGCCCTCAGACTTGGCTTCAGCTTCACTTTTACCCATCCAAGCTACTTCAGGATCGGTATAAGCAACTGAAGGGATAGTCATGGGATCAAAAGCAGACTTATGCCCTGAAATCACTTCAGCGGCTACTTTAGCCTCATGTACTGCCTTATGAGCTAACATTGGTTGACCAACAATATCGCCAATGGCATAAATATGGGCTATATTTGTCTTCATTTGAGCATCAACTTCAATAAAGCCATGCTCATTGACATCTATACCCGCAGCCTCGGCATTGATTAGTTTGCCATTTGGTGTTCTGCCAACTGCTACGAGAATTTTATCAAAAACTGAAGTTTCAGGCGCATCCTTACCCTCGAAAGTCACTTTAAGGCCTTCTTTTAATGCTTTAATAGTAACAACTTTTGTGTTCAGATAAATAGCTTCATACTGCTTTTGAATACGTTTTAGCAACGGTTTCACAATATCTTGATCGGTGCCTGGAATAAGGCTGTTTTGCAATTCCACTACTGTGATATCTGCACCTAAAGCATTGTATACTGTAGCCATTTCTAGGCCAATAATTCCTCCGCCTATTACCAAAAGCTTCTTGGGAATATCTGCTAAGTCTAAAGCATCTGTTGAGTCCATCATTCGAGGGTCATCATTTGGAAAGACGGGTATTTTAGTGACTCGTGAACCTGCAGCGATGACACAATTATCAAAACTAATACTTTTTAGACCCTCAGATGTTTCAACATCAAGTGTGTGGCTACCTGAAAAACTAGCTTGCCCCTGTAATATACTGACTTTACGTTTTTTGGCCAGGGCTTTTAAGCCTCCCGTTAATTTATCAACAATGTCATTTTTCCATGATTCTACTTTGCGAATATCAATATCGGGCTTAATAAAATTAATTCCATGCTCAGACATCTCAGCGGCATCATTAATTACTTTAGCTGTATGCAATAGTGCTTTAGATGGAATGCAGCCAACATTAAGGCAAACTCCACCGATACGTTCATAGCGCTCAATCATAATAACATTCTGACCTAGGTCTGCAGCACGAAAAGCTGCCGTATAACCACCAGGTCCAGAACCTAGCACTACAGTTTGAGCATGCATATCTGCAGTAAAATTAACTTCTTTCTGCTTTTTTATGGCTTTTTTGTTACTTTTTTTATCCGGTTTGATATCGTCTTTAATAGTCTTGATTACTTTAGAGGCTGTATCTGTTACTTCTAAAATCATGATAAGGCCACCTTCAGCAATTTTCTCACCTACAGTAACTTTAATATCTGTGACAATACCCTTATGAGTGCTTGGGATCTCCATAGCAGCTTTATCTGACTCTAGAGTTAAAATATCCTGATTTTCTTCAACACTATCACCCACAGCAACAAGAACTTCAATAATCTCAACAGCCTCAAAATCACCAATGTCAGGAACTTTTATTTCCACAGTAGTCATAGTAAGACCTTTCTGATATCAGACAACATCTGGTTTAAGTGGGTGACAAAGCGCGCACCTAAAGCTCCGTCTACTACTCGATGATCATAAGATACTGACAGCGGCAACATCAGTCTAGGGATGAAATCTTTACCATTCCATACTGGCTGCATTTTATGTCTACCTACGCCGAGAATAGCAACCTCCGGGGCATTTACAATGGGTGTAAAGAAACTGCCTCCGATACCGCCAAGACTTGAAATAGAGAACGTGCCACCTTGTAAGTCTTTAGCCGTTAAAGCACCTTCTCGAGCACGAGCACTGATCTCACCTAATTCACCCGCAATATCAAAAAATCCTTTTTTGTCCACTTCCTTAATAACTGGCACCATTAGTCCGTTAGGTGTATCAACAGCAACACCAATGTTGTAATACGACTTCATGATTAGATGTTGTTTGTCTTCACTGAGTGATGAGTTTAATTCTGGAAATTTCTTAAGGCTTGCGACAACCGCTTTCATAACAAAAACGAGCGGTGTCAAGTTAACGCCTTTTTTAGCAGCCATATCTTTATTTTCTTTTCTAAATTTCTCGAGCTCTGTTATGTCAGCTTCATCAAATTGCGTAACATGCGGAATATTTAGCCAACATGCATGCAAATGCTTGCCAGATATTTTTTTGATCCTAGATAAATCAACATTTGTAATAACGCCAAATTTTTCAAAATTTATTACAGGTACAGGAGGAATAGCACTCCCAGCAGTCACTACAGGTGCATTAATTTTCTGTTTAACAAAGTTTTGAACGTCTTCTTTAGTAATTCGTCCTTTCATGCCTGAACCAATCACACTGCT
>CAJWKF010000068.1 GCA_913042265.1 uncultured Gammaproteobacteria bacterium | reverse complement strand
GACTAAAAGAAACATAAAAAAGAAAGCAGCTGTTAATGACCACCAAACAACAGGGTCTCGTGCCATTTCTAAACGAGCACTATTGATCATGTTGCCCCAGCTTATCATTGAAGGATCAACTCCAACACCCACATAAGATAAAACTGCTTCTGCTAGAACTAAACCACTAAAATCAAGTACAACAGAAATCATGACTATGTGCATTAAGTTTGGCAAAATGTGGCGGTGTAAAATACTCAGGCTACTTGCTCCAAGAGCCCTAGAAGCTAAAACATATTCCGACTCACGCAACTTCAGTGTTTCACCCCGCAAAATACGGCATAAACCAGTCCAACTTGTGACACCCAAAATAATGCACAAGAATAGTAGCCTCATATCAGCACGCTCAGTTATAGTGACAAAATTTTCAGGATGATTATTCATATAAACTTGCAACATTAACACTGCCGCTGCTATTAGTAATACACCAGGAATCGAATTTAAAGTCGTATAAACATACTGAATAACATCATCAATCCAGCCTCTAAAATAACCAGCTGCGATACCCATTGATATCGCTAGCGGTAACATCACTAACGTCGTTAAAGTTCCTATAACTAGTCCCGTACGAATACTTTTTAGTGACTGGTAAAGTACATCTTGCCCTACCTTATCTGTGCCCAGAACATGATAGTCAACACTCAAAGCTGCTATGTTGAATACTGTTAGTAATATGATGCCAAGCATTAATAGTATTGTTCGAACTGGGTACCTTGCACTTCCTAACACTATATCTTTGTACTGCTTAAACCAGAGGTTTTCGTAACGTTTAGCAAGATAGTTGATCAATAAAGCTGATAATAGTAACCAGGTGATTAAAGCTTTGACACTGCTTGTAATAATTGTCGATAGAATATCCTGTAGTTTTTGCTTTTCGGATTCAAGGTGAGCTCCACCGTGATGTAACTTTGGATAAACATAACTAAGTTCGGAAGATACGTCCTTCTGCATTTCACGTGAAAAAGATCGCGTTGCAAATGGTGCTGAATATGTTTTTTCTACCTGCTTTCGTAGTGGCATGATTGCTAAATCTAACACTGACGTTACTTGGGTTTCATAGTGTTGCTGTTCCGATTTCTGCTGACCGTCGATAGCTAATCTAAAATGGATAGAGTCCAGCAACCCCACAAAGACATAACACAACAGGACCATGATTGAAATTACACCACGTTTACGCTTTACAACTAACTTCCACGGCGCTTTTAAGTGGGCATGCTTGCGAACATATAAAACACTATATATAACAACACTTAAGAGGAGGTAGATAAGAATATCTGTCCATAAAAAGACTGGTGTAAAAAGGAGAGAAGGCATAGAAGTTAATGTGGTGGCGATAAGCCAGAGATATCCACTTTCAATTCTTTAGGTAGAGAAAATTCGATTTTTTCAAGTTGCCCATCCAATTCACTCACCCGTGAAACTCCGAGCTGCTTTAATCGTACAACTACATTTTGGACTAATAGCTCAGGGGCTGAAGCACCTGCTGTTAACCCGATACATGATTTACCCTCTAACCAGTCTGGGTTTATATCTCCCGCATTATCAATAAGGTATGCTGGAGTTGCTAATTTTTCTGATAACTCGCGTAGCCGATTAGAATTGGAGCTGTTTTTAGAGCCTACCACCATTAGAACATCACACTCCTTTGCCATACTTTTTACTGCATTTTGCCTATTTTGTGTCGCATAACAAATATCATCTTTACGTGGACCTTCGATGGCCGGAAAATGTTGCTTTAATGCATCTATCACTATTGAAGTATCATCAACAGACAAAGTCGTTTGAGTTACGAAAGCCAAATTGTTTGGGTTTTTCACTATCAATTTAGCCACATCTTCCGGTGTTTCAACAAGGTAGATACCTCCTTCGTCCGAAGTGTATTGTCCCATTGTTCCTTCTACTTCGGGATGTCCAACATGACCAATCAAAATACACTCTTTTCCTTGCTTTTCAAATTTAGCTACTTCCATGTGTACCTTGGTCACCAATGGACAAGTTGCATCAAATATATTTAACCCTCGAAGCTTACCCTCTTCTTGGACTTTTTTTGAAACACCGTGTGCACTGAAAATGAGAATACTCTCGTCAGGAACTTCACTAACTTCTTCAATGAAAATTGCACCCTTGGCTCGTAGATCTTCAACAACAAAACGGTTATGTACGACTTCATGACGCACGTATATAGGAGTACCGAATATTTTTAGAGCGCGTTCAACAATCTCAATTGCACGATCCACTCCAGCACAGAACCCTCTTGGGTTAGCTAATAAAAGCCTCATTTCTTACAGAACTGCCTTAGGGTAAGAGCCAAGTACTCTGCACATAGATGATGCTTCTTTTAACTCGGCAAGGGCCTTAGCAATATCAGTGTCATCTCTATGCCCTTCGATATCAATAAAAAAGACATATTCCCAAACACCTTGTCTAGATGGTCTTGACTCAATACGCGTCATGGTAATACCACTTTTCGCTAGCGGCTCAAGTATGGTATGTAATGCACCAGGCTCATTTTTAGTAGAAACTAACAAAGCTGTTTTATCATGGCCTGACCGACTAATATCCTGTCGGCCGATAACTAAAAACCGTGTTGTATTATCAATTTCGTCTTCGATATTACTTGCTAGTGTGACTAAATTATAAATTTCTGCAGCTTGGTTTGCTGCTATTGCAGCACTTCCACGTTCACTAGCGACCATTTCTGCTGCTTTTGAGTTGCTATTAACTGCTATTAACTCACAACCTGGACAATGATTTGAGAGCCATTGTCGACATTGTGCCAGGGCTTGGGGATGACTATATATCTTAACAACATCAGATAGACTTGTTTCTTGACTTAATAAGTAGTGGTGAATTCGTAAAGAAACCTCACCATTAATTTTTAGCGATGTAGTAATAAATCTATCTAGCGTATGGGAGACCATACCTTCTGTAGAATTTTCGACTGGTACTACGCCGTAACTGGCATTACCCTGTTCCACAGCATTGAAAACATCAGCAATAGTAGGCATTGGTTGAGGCGCTATCGAACCACCAAACTGTTTAAGGGTCGCCACTTGAGTGAATGAACCTTCAGGTCCCAAGTAAGCAACTTGTAATGGTTTTTCTGCAGCTAAGCAAGCAGACATGATCTCTCGAAATAAGCGCGCCATTTCTTGACTGTCTAATGGGCCTTGATTACGCTCCATAACTTGGCGTAAAACGATGGCTTCACGATCAGGCCGGTAAAAATCAGTCTGCTCACCATTAGCTATTTTGATACTGGCTACTTCCTGTGCCATTTTAGCGCGTTTATTGAGCAAAACTTGTACTTGCAAATCGATATCATCTATCTTTTGACGTATGGCCTGCAAGGCTTGTTTTTCACTCATCTTATTATCCTTCCCAGCCTAATTTTTCCATCAACAATTATTAGTTTGATGGTCGCCTATTTGAGTTACTCGTCAGCCTCAATCGAAGCTTCGTCATAATCTGCTTCCGCATCTTCAGCGTCTTCATCTTCTACTTCTAGTACGCGTTCAAGGCCTACTAGTTTTTCTTTCTTTGTTAAATTAATCAGTTTCACACCCTGAGTATTTCGACCCACAATAGAAACATGTTTTACCGGAGTTCTAACCAATGTTCCCCCGTTAGTAATCAGCATGATTTGATGCTCGTCAAGTACTTGTACAGCACCAACTACACTCCCATTACGTTCGGATGTCTGGATTGAAATAATACCTTGACCACCACGCCCTTGCACACGGTACTCTTTCAGATGTGTACGTTTACCAAAGCCAAACTCAGTTGCTGTTAAAATAGCACCCTCCTCATCGAGAGCTATTATAAGAGAGATTATTTTCTGGCCTTCCGGCAACCGCATCCCTCTTACACCACGAGAAACACGGCCCATTGATCTGACATCAGTTTCATCAAAACGAATTACTTTACCAGCAGAACTAAACAACATTATGTCAGACTGTCCATCGGTTAATGCGACATCAACTAATTTATCACCACCTTTTAAGTCAACGGCAATAATACCGTTGGCCCTTGGGCGAGAATAATCTACTAACGGTGTTTTCTTAACAGTACC
>CAJWKF010000067.1 GCA_913042265.1 uncultured Gammaproteobacteria bacterium | reverse complement strand
GCCACCGATAAGGCAGAACAAGGTGATTTCAGTTTAGTTAAAGAATTGCTAGAAGTACTTCGCCATCCATACGATGAACAGCCCGATAGAGTTCACTTTTCGATTAAGCGACCAGATTGGGCCAGACAGCGTGCTGGATGCTCTATGTTGTCGTGCAGTTCATAACGATATAGTTTAAAGAAGTAAAGTACAAAATATGAAAATATTTTTTTTAGTACCTAGCCTAAATATAGGGTTAAAGTACTTTTAAATTGTGAGCTAAGTAAAATAGCTTTATAACTAGATAAGATCATGTATTAGGCATCCTTCTATACACAGAGTTTAATACCGAATTGCCAGAATAACGTAACTTTTTTTACCATCTTGTACTTGAATGGTAATCTCATCCTTGACTTGTTTTGACATCAAGGCTAAAGCGAGTGGTGAGTCTAGGCTTATATTTCCTTTTTGCTGATCAATTTCATCAGGACCTACTATTCGGTATTCAACATCTTCACCTTGTTCTGTCTTAAGCTTTACCCAAGCAGCAAAAAAAACTGTATTTATATCATCAGGTGATTCAGATATGACTCTTAAGTCTGGCATTCTCTTTTGCAAATAGCGTATGCGGCGATCTACCTCTCGTAACTCTTTTTTTCTATAAATATATTCGGCATTCTCTGATCGATCTCCTTCTGCTGCTGCTGCTGATAAAGCTTTTACAACTTCTCTCCTTCTCTTCCATCGCACCTCTAGTTCTTGATTTAGGTACGCCATGCCTTCAGTAGTGATGTACGGAGAAGAACTCATGAAATTAGACACCTTCATATTGTTTCACATTAACACTATATTACATTATATTTACATGATAAAGCATTGATTAACAGGGACAAATAAATATTATTATTTTATATTTTTTGGGTGTACAGTAAGTTTAGTCAGTTATATAAAAGGAGTTGAATTTAACATCTTTAGCTACTTTTAGCCTAAGTAATTGTCATTTAATCTAGTGACAATATGTAGGTACTTCTTACAATCTCTATAAACTTTATTCATACCTCTATTCATTCATTGACAACGTCTTTCATACCTATTAGTCTCCTCGTCTCTAGGTGCTTTCATTTACAGTATTTTGAAAGATAATCGGGAAGTTGGTTAAAATCCAACACTGCCCCCGCAACGGTAATTGAGTTAAACATCTGATAAGCCACTGTGTGTTTTTTAACATGGGAAGGCCACTTGTTTTAAGCCTCATTAGTCCGGAGACCGGCCTAGTTCGAGGGACCCTATTGCGGTGGGCAATACTATGAGTTGAAGATGCCAATTTTCATAGTACTATCTGCTAACATTCGGTCATTTTAATGACTCGACCCCGGGAGGATGTTGAGTATTATCTAAGGCAGAATTTATGTTATTGAAATTTAATTTTTCACCCCTTGCAGCACTTCTATTTCTTAGTCCTCAAGCTATCGCTAATGATAGCTATGAGCTTGATAGCCTGATTGTTACTGCCAGTCGACTAGGTGATTTTTCAACATTACCAAGCAGTATCAGTGTTATCACTGCTGACGATATTAAACGCAGCCCTGCTAATACCCTACCGGAACTTCTCTCTGAACAAGTAGGAGTGTCAACTAATAGTCTTTATGGCCATGCAAGTAGAGCTACAGTTGGATTGAGAACTTTTGGTGAAACCGCCACTCAAAATACATTGATCCTACTTGATGGGCGTCGTTTGAATGATATTGACCTTTCCTCAGTAAATTATGCCGCAATTAGCATAGAAAATATTAAACGAATTGAAATTACAAGAGGCAGTGGCGGCATTCTTTATGGTGACGGTGCAACGACTGGAACAATTAATATTATAACCAAGGATCCTCGTGAATCTGAAAACCACGCTCTAATTAGCCAAACTGTTGGCTCTTTTGATTACAGAAAAACCAATGCTTTTTTTAGTCATTCAAGTAAAGAATTTTCCATCACTGGTAATATCAATAGTCTCGAGGATGATGGCTATCGAGATAATAATAACTTCCATCAAGAAACAGGCCAATTTGACTTAAGAATACCTTTTGGGAATGCATCTGAGATCTATATCAAAGCTGGTGCTTACGTTCAAGACATTGAGCTACCTGGTGAGCGTGTTGTTAATCCTGCTCACAACGTTAATGAGTTATCTTCAGATAGAACCGGCACAACGAACCCAGATGATTGGACTGATGAGTACACAGAATTTACTACCATTGGACTCAGTACAAGTTTAAATCAGAACGATAGCTTTATTATTGATGCTGGTTATCGTCGTAAACGACAACGTTCAATGTTTTTTGACTATGATGGTTACAATGGTGATGCTTATACAGAAACAGCATTACAAACACTGTCTTTAACGCCACACCTAACTTTGGATAGAGAATTTTGGGATCGCACTATTAGCATGGTGATAGGAGCAGATTTTTATCTCTATCAATATGACTCCTCACGTTCAAATTTCAAGCGAAACATCATCCAGCCGGCTCATAAGCTGGCTGCGGATCAAAAAAGCTTTGCTCTTTATAGCCAAGCCACTATTGGACTCACAGATAATGCTAACTTAACTGCAGGTATACGAAATCAGAAAGCACAGATCAAAGCACGTGATGATTTTGATGCTACAGCGCCAAGTTCTATGTATGGTTCACAAGCTGCAGATTTTAATGAGTCAGATCGTAAGACAAGTTTTGAGCTAGGTTTACAATATAATTTTACCGATGAGCTAAGTGCATACAGTCGCTTTGCACGCGGTACTCGTTTTGGCAGTATTGATGAACTCTTTGAATTAAACTCCAGCTTTCAGCAAGTTTTTTCTCAGCTCAAGCCACAAGTTTCTGATGATCTAGAATTTGGTGCTAGTTATAAAAGTAGACGTTTAGAAACAAGTGTATCTCTATTTCATCAGACTATTCAAAATGAAATACACTTCGATGCACTTACATTTCAAAATGTTAACTTAGATAATACCCAACATGATGGTGTTGAGTTAACACTAGCTATAGATCCATACGCAGATCTATCTATAAATGCTAATTACACATACCTAAAAGCAGAGTTTACCGAGGGTCAGAATAAATCCAATGACATTCCGCTAATTCCAACTAATACAACCAATATTACTGTACTTGCATCACTCCCAGATAATTTTAAAAGCTCAATTAGTTTTAATTATATTGGTAGCACACTGTTAGCTAATGATCTCAGTAATAGTTTTGATAAAAAAATACCCTCATATAAAACTGTAGATTTTAAATTATCTAAACAAATAGGTAATATTGCTCTGGCTTTACAAATTAATAATTTGTTTAACGAGCAGTATTTCAACTATGCTATCGGGAGCACCTTCACGGCTGGTCTTTTTAATGCTTACCCACTTCCCGAAAGAACATCATATCTAACAGCTTCATATAAATTTAACTAGGCAATATAGGCACCCCTAAAGTCAGTGGTGTCTGTATTTCCTTTATTACCTCGCTCCTTAATGTATAACAGAGTATAAACATGATTGATTATCAGTCACAACGACACACAAAAAGAATGGAACGACAAAAAGCTATTGTCGATGAGCAAGTGCAAAAAGCAGATAACGACAAAGGTTTATTGCTCGTTATTACAGGCAATGGTAAAGGCAAAAGTTCATCCGGCTTTGGCATGGTGGCACGTTCATTAGGTCACAATATGAAAGTGGGAGTTGTTCAGTTTATTAAAGGTACTTTTAGTACCGGAGAAGAGACTTTTTTTAGGAGGTTTCCTAATGATGTTGAATATCACGTCATGGGTGATGGCTTTACTTGGGATACACAGAATTTAGAGCAGGATATTGCATCAGCAGAAGCAGGTTGGGCTGTATGTAAAAAGTTGCTTCAAGATCCAACAGTTCATGTCATTTTACTAGACGAACTTAATATTGTTTTAAAAATGAATTATTTGAATACTGAAATGGTATTAAAAGATATCGCAAGCCGTCCTCCTATGCAACATGTCATAGTTACGGGACGAGGGGCACCAGATGCCGTGTTGGATGCTGCTGATACTGTGAGTAGAATTGATGATGTGAAGCATGCATTTCGAGCAGGTATTAAGGCACAGAAAGGGATAGAACTATAATATTTTTTATCTCAACGGAACTTTTTTAAATAGCTATAAAGTTACTAACAATTTCTGTGGATAAGTCTGTGATTAACTCAACTGTCACTCG
>CAJWKF010000066.1 GCA_913042265.1 uncultured Gammaproteobacteria bacterium | reverse complement strand
GGTGAAACGGCCACTACTGAGCTCTGCTGTTGATAAACCATAGCGACCCTTAAGCTGACTGATTGCTACCAATAAGTTTTCATTACGACCATCAAGAAGCGCTTCTTCTGTCAACGTTCCCGGCGTAATTATTCTAACTATTTCGCGGTGGACAGGTCCTTTGCTAGTAGCTGGATCACCTATCTGCTCACAAATAGCGACCGATACGCCGAGCTTTACCAGTTTCGCTAAATAGCCATCCGCCGCATGATATGGCACACCTGCCATCGGGATAGGTGATCCATCACTGCTCCCCCGCGCAGTCAAGGTGATACCTAACACTTCAGCCGCCTGATGTGCATCCTCAAAGAACATCTCATAAAAGTCTCCCATGCGATAAAACAGTAAATAACCTGGGTTCTCAGACTTAATACGCAGATATTGCTGCATCATTGGGGTATGATTTTGTTTCTTGACCATGTCTATAGTGTAGCTTATGAAAACAGATTCTGATGCTCAACTTGAAAATTTAATTCAACACGTTGCTGATACTTTATTAGATGCTAAACTTCAACTCACCACTGCTGAATCATGCACCGGTGGGTGGGTGGCTAAGTGTTGCACTGATCTTGCAGGCAGCTCAGCTTGGTTTGATCGAGGGTTCATTCCCTACACTAATAAAGCTAAGCAAGATCTTTTATCGGTATCCTCAACCACACTCGAAAAATATGGTGCTGTAAGTATACAAACAGCTATCGAAATGGCTGAAGGTGCTCTCAACAATAGTCAAGCCTCTATCAGCGTTGCTATCACTGGCATTGCCGGACCCACAGGTGGAACAAAAACCAAGCCTGTTGGAACAGTTTGCTTTGCTTTTTCAATCAAAAATAACCCAACAATTAGCGCACAGTACCTATTCAATGGGGATCGAGAAATGATTCGACGACAAGCTGTCACAACAGCATTAGAAGGAATAGTTAAAAACGCTAGAGACACTACGCATTCTATGGGATAATCCAGCGACTAGGTAATTACGCGACTTTTAAAAGGGTAACTTAAAAATGGATGACGATAAAAAGAAAGCACTCGGTGCTGCACTTGGCCAAATAGAAAAACAATTTGGTAAAGGTGCTGTCATGCGATTGGGTGACTCTGCCGCAAGCCGCGATATTGAGGCAGTATCAACAGGTTCAATCGGCTTGGATGTCGCACTGGGAATTGGTGGGCTTCCTCGTGGTCGTGTTGTTGAAATCTACGGACCTGAATCATCAGGTAAAACTACCCTAACATTACACGCAATTGCTGAAATGCAAAAAGCAGGTGGGACAGCGGCTTTCGTAGATGCCGAACATGCTCTTGATCCACTATATGCCGAAAAACTGGGAGTTAATATCGATGACTTACTAGTTTCTCAACCAGACACAGGAGAACAAGCACTGGAAATAACCGACATGCTAACTCGTTCTGGAGCTGTTGATCTCATCGTAATTGATTCCGTTGCAGCTTTAACACCAAAAGCTGAAATAGAAGGTGAAATGGGTGCCAGCCATATGGGGCTGCAAGCACGCCTAATGTCACAGGCTCTACGCAAACTAACAGCTAATATAAAACGTTCAAATACCTTAGTTATTTTTATTAATCAGATTCGAATGAAGATTGGTGTGATGTTTGGCAATCCAGAAACGACAACCGGTGGTAATGCATTAAAATTCTATGCCTCCGTAAGGCTTGATATCCGCCGTATCGGTGCTATCAAAAAAGGCGATGAAATTTTAGGTAATGAGACGCGGGTTAAAGTCGTAAAAAATAAAGTGGCTCCACCATTTAAACAAGTCCAATTCGATATTCTCTATGGCGAAGGTATATCACTGGAAGGTGAGCTCATTGATCTTGGTGTAGAGCACGATCTCGTCGAAAAATCAGGCGCTTGGTATAGCTATAACGGTACTCGTATTGGTCAAGGTAAAGATAATGTCAGAAGCTTCCTTAAGGAAAACCCTGAAATGGCTGATGAAATCAATGCCAAAATAAGAGCTATTATGATGCCTGATAAAAAAGCTGCTACCGCAAAAAAAGTAGTCGAGAATAACACTGAGGCATGACAGCCCAATCGCTAACTGCCCGAGCAGTAAACCTACTCTCGCGCCGTGAGCATAGCCAAGTAGAACTCAGAAAAAAATTACGTAAAGCAGAATTTGAGCTCGAAGACATTAATGATGTAATCGAAAAGCTAGCAGAAATAGATCTTCAAAGTGACCCGCGTTTTGCAGAAAATTATCTTTATTATCGGTCACAACGAGGCTTTGGAAGTCAAAAAATTAGGTTCGAATTAAATCAACGAGGAGTTGATAAGCAGACTATTAATGCAGTATTCGAGCAAGAAGATATAGACTGGTTTTCTCTCGCAGTCACCACTCGCAATAAACGTTTTGGAGAAAAAGCACCTGATGATCTTAAAGACCGCGCTAAACAACAACGGTTCTTACAGTATCGAGGTTTTACCCACGAACAAATAAATGAAAGTTTTAATATTTAAACATTATGAAAAGTAGCGCAGATATTAGAAAAATATTCCTGGATTTTTTCCAGCAGCAAGGCCACCAAATAGTCGCCAGTAGCCCCTTAGTGCCTGCAAATGACCCAACACTCCTATTCACTAATGCCGGTATGGTCCAATTCAAAGAACTATTCCTTGGCGAAGAAACACGCTCATACACTCGCGCAGTGACTTCTCAAAGGTGTGTTCGTGCCGGTGGAAAACATAACGACTTGGAAAATGTTGGTTACACCGCTCGTCATCACACCTTCTTTGAAATGCTGGGTAATTTTAGTTTCGGTGACTACTTCAAGCGTGAAGCTATCCAGTACGCTTGGCAGTTCTTGACAGTTACACTTGGACTCCCGGCTGACAAACTTTGGATCACTGTCTTTGAAGATGATGATGAAGCTGCAAATATCTGGATCGATGAAATGGGTGTTCATCCTTCCCGTATTTCTCGTATCGGTGCCAAAGATAACTTTTGGTCTATGGGGGACACAGGTCCATGTGGCCCCTGCTCTGAAATATTTTATGATCATGGCCCAGGTGTTGCTGGTGGCCCTCCAGGTTCACCAGAAGAGGATGGCGACCGGTATATTGAGATATGGAACCTCGTGTTCATGCAATATGATCGTGCCGTCGATGGTACATTGATAGACTTACCTAAGCCTTCTGTAGATACAGGAATGGGCTTGGAGCGTCTAGTAGCTGTCTTGCAAAATGTCCATAACAACTATGATATTGATCTGTTTAGACATCTAATCACATCAATACAAGAACTTTCTGGTACTAAGGATCCCACTCACACCTCTTTACGAGTTGTAGCTGATCACATTCGCTCATGCTCTTTTATGATTACAGATGGTGTGCAACCATCCAATGAAGGTCGCGGCTATGTCTTACGACGTATTATTCGCCGCGCTATTCGACATGGTCATCAACTGGGTCTCAAAGATGCTTTCTTTTATAAACTTGTCTCTCCCCTCGTTGAAGAAATGGGTGGAGCCTTCCCAGAAATCGCAAAAGCGCAAGCTAATGTTGAACGTACATTAGAGCAAGAAGAAATGCGTTTCGCCGATACTCTAGAAAAAGGCCTAAGAATTTTGGATCAAGTTATTGCCAACATAGCTGATAAAGAAATCCCAGGTGAAACAGTATTCCTACTCTATGACACATATGGCTTCCCAATAGACTTAACAGCAGACATTGCTCGTGAACGCCACCTTACTATAGATATTGCTGGCTTTGAGCGTGAAATGGAAGCACAGCGAACACGGGCTCGCTCTGCTAGTCAGTTTTCTGCTGGTTTATCTAAACAAACCACTATCGATTCAGAAACAAAATTTTGTGGATATGAGCAAATACAAAACAGCAGCAAAATTAGCCATATTCTTGTGAATGACGAACATGTTGACCAACTTCATGCAGGTCAACAGGGGATAGTAGTACTTGAACAATCTGCTTTTTATGCAGAGTCGGGTGGACAGGCTGGTGATATCGGCCAAATAACCACTGATAATGCGAGCTTCAATGTCATAGATACTCACAAACAAGGTAAAGCATTCGCACATATCGGTCAGTTAGAAAATGGTAGTTTAAATATAGGTGATGCTGTCACAGCACATATTGACGAATCCAATCGAATTGCAACTTCATTAAATCATTCTGCAACTCATCTACTCCATGCTGCTTTACAGCAGT
>CAJWKF010000065.1 GCA_913042265.1 uncultured Gammaproteobacteria bacterium | reverse complement strand
AAAAAAAGAAGTGGCTGCTTGCAAAGTTCATAAATTCATCACGAAAAAAGCGGATGGCAGTCTAGCGTTAAAATAACGGCTATAAAACGATTTGTTAGGTATAATTGTAAGGTTATAAAGCTAGATATATTATTTTACATATTGTGTCTGCTTGGCATGACAAGAATAAAAAATAGAAGGTACAAAATAATGCCATTATACGAATATAGATGTGATACTTGCGGACATGAGTTCGAAGCTTTACAAAAAATGAGTGATGAAGCTTTAGTACACTGTCCTGCGTGTGATGAAGCGGCACTGAGAAAGTTGGTGTCGGCAGCGGGTTTTAGGCTTAAAGGAGATGGCTGGTATGAAACAGATTTTAAAAGCGGTAATAAACGGAATCTAGCAGATAATGACAGTAAACCATCAAAAACCTCAGATTCCGCTTGATATGAACAGAACATCAAAGTCATAGACAGATGAGTTGCTATCATGCGTAAATATCTTATTGCAGGATTATTGGTTTGGATACCACTAGGAATAACATTCTTGGTCATCCGGGCAATTGTAGGCCTATTAGATAGGACTCTGCTTTTACTACCGGAAGTTTATCAACCGGAAAATATATTGGGTATACATATCCCCGGCCTTGGTGTTTTGTTGACTGTAATCTTGGTGTTAGCAACAGGTATGATTGTAGCTAATCTCCTTGGTAAGCGATTAATTTTTACCTGGGAGAAATTCCTAGCACGTATACCGCTAGTAAGATCACTGTATGCGGGGATAAAGCAAATAATGGAGGCCATTCTGTCAACGGAGGCCAAGTCATTCCGAAAAGTTTTGTTGATAGAATACCCTCGTAAAGGCCTTTGGAGTCTAGCTTTTATGACCTCAGATGACTTAGGAGAAGTACAGGCTAAAATCACTAAAGATGTAGTTAGTGTGTTTATTCCAACTACGCCAAACCCAACATCAGGTTTTGTCATTATGGTACCAAAAGCAGAAGTTATTGAGCTTGATATGGCTGTGGAGGATGGCCTCAAAATGATTATTTCATTGGGTGTGGCTGTGCCACAATGGCAAAAAGATGAGTTAGTTAAGAAAGCATCCACACCCAACTCATAAGTACATAAGAGATGCTATATAAAAGCAAAAAGACATGTTTTAATTTGACTACAAGTCACATTAAATAAGATTAATTTAAGCTAAAATTAGGAAAGATCATGCGTAGCCATTATTGCGGCGATGTTAACGAAACACTAGCAGGTGAAATTGTCACTGTCGCAGGTTGGATGCACCGCCGGCGAGATCATGGTGGTGTTATTTTCATTGATTTAAGAGACCGTGAAGGCCTTGTGCAAGTTGTTTGCAATCCAGAAGATGCGGAGAGCTTTGCGGCTGCAGAGGGCGTACGAAGTGAATACGTCTTACAAATAAAAGGTGTGGTTCGTCGTCGGCCAGAAGGCAGTGATAATGAGGAACTAAAAAGCGGGAAAATAGAAATTGTCGCTACAAAATTAGTGATTCTTAATAGTTCTGAAACACCGCCTTTCCCACTTAACGAACAAGCTGAAGTGAGTGAAGATGTCCGTCTAAGGCATCGTTACATCGACCTACGCCGACCAGAAATGTTACAAAAGCTACGTTTCCGCTCTCAAATCACTAGCCTTTTACGCAGTTTTTTAGATATTAATGGTTTTTTGGATATAGAAACACCGATCTTAACTAAAGCGACACCAGAAGGTGCTCGTGATTATTTAGTCCCGAGCCGTACACACGAAGGCAGCTTTTTCGCACTGCCACAATCGCCACAATTATTTAAACAGTTGTTAATGGTGTCTGGTATGGATCGTTATTACCAAGTCGTTCGTTGTTTCCGTGATGAGGACTTGCGAGCCGACAGGCAACCAGAATTCACCCAGCTTGATATTGAAACTTCTTTTGTTGAGGAAGAAGACTTAATGGTGATGATGGAAGAAATGATTAGAAGTTTGTTTGATAAAGCGCTTGACGAAAGTTTACCAAATCCTTTCCCACGTATGACTTATCATGATGCTATGACTCGGTTTGGTAGCGATAAACCCGACCTACGCATTGACTTAGAGTTAGTAGACGTCAATGATTTAATGAAAGGGGTCGACTTTAAAGTATTCTCGGGCCCTGCTAATGATGACAAAGGCCGGGTAGCTGCTTTAAAGGTACCAAATGGTGCTTCATTAAGCCGTAAAGAAATTGATGATTACACCAAATATGTTGGTATATATGGAGCAAAAGGACTGGCTTACATTAAAGTTAATGATACTAGTGCTGGTCTAGCAGGCCTACAATCACCGATCCTAAAGTTCTTACCAGATGAGATTGTCATGGAGATGATGGAAAGGTTAGAGGCCAAAACAGGGGATTTAGTTTTTTTCGGGGCTGATAAATCTAGCGTCGTAAATGAGGCTTTAGGTGCATTACGAGTCAAATTAGGTCATGATCTGGGCTTGGTCTCTGGCAACTGGCAGCCTTTATGGGTTGTCGCTTTCCCTATGTTTGAATGGGATGAGAAGTCAGATCGATGGACAGCTCTACATCACCCATTTACAGCACCCAGAGAATCAGATATGGCTTTGTTAGACAGTGACCCGGGTGCATGTCTATCACGCGCTTATGACATGGTACTCAACGGAACTGAATTGGGTGGTGGTTCCATGCGTATTCACAAAGCCGATGTGCAAAGCAAGGTATTCGAGTTACTAGGAATTAACTCAGAAGAAGCTAATGATAAGTTCGGTTTTTTACTTGAAGCATTAAAATTTGGTTGCCCACCTCACGGTGGCTTAGCATTTGGTCTAGATCGTCTTGCAATGTTAATGACAGGCTCATCATCTATTCGTGAAGTCATGGCGTTTCCTAAAACGCAGTCCGCTAGCTGTCCTTTAACAAATGCGCCTAGTGCTGTTGATGAAAGGCAATTAAAAGAACTAAATATTCGTATACGAAAGTCGCCAAAAGTATTGGACGGTGCAGACAAATAACCTCATTGTAGAAGAGGACGAAAAAAAATGAGTGAATCAATATCGAATACGCCGCCAGGGCGACGTTATGAAATAAATAAAATAGATTTACCATTGAGCTGCCCTATGCCCTCAATGTCTGGTTGGGATGCACACCCACGTGTTTTTTTGGAAATAGATGAGAAAGGTGAAGTTCTATGTCCCTATTGTGGTGCATTATATGTGTTGGTGGATGACAAGGCACAATAAGCTGTGAAAAAAGACATACATGTAGCAGTAGCAATAATCATAAACAGCGAACGAGAGGTATTAATTGCCTTGCGTCAGGCACACCAACATTTAGGTGGCCTATGGGAGTTCCCTGGAGGTAAAGTAGAAATAGGGGAGGCTGGCTCCGAGGCATTAAGACGGGAAGTAAAAGAAGAGTTGGGTTTGGTTGTAGTTAATGCGGTGCCTTTAATAAAAGTTTCACATGACTTCAATGATAAATCTGTATTATTAGATGTCTGGCATGTGTCTGAGTACACAGATGAAGCATATGGTGCAGAAGGTCAAACACTACGTTGGTGTGCTGTAGGCGACTTGGAATCTGTCGACTTTCCAATAGCGAATAAAACCATTATCAATGCGATAAAGGCATTGCCAAGTATATGCGATATTCAGGGTTAACAGCATGAGCTTAGCTGAAAAAGTACCTCAAGCATTGCAAGTAAAAATTGATGAAATCATTGATAATGTGAAGCCTTCCCCGTGGTTAAATGAAACAAAAAAAAATGATTATATTGCAAAGATAAAGGCCCTATTAGTTGAAAAAAATGCAGTATTGATTGCACATTATTATGTCGATGATGACATTCAATCACTGGCTGAAGCAACTGGTGGTTATGTCTCTGACTCACTCGATATGGCTAATTTTGGAGCTAAACATAAAGCTGATAAATTAGTAATTTGTGGTGTTCGATTTATGGGGGAAACGGCCAAAATATTGAGCCCGGAAAAAACAGTAATTATGCCAACGCTAGAAGCGGAATGTTCGCTAGATCTGGGTTGCCCGATTGATGAATTTAGTGCGTTTTGTGATCAGTACCCTAATCATGAAGTAGTGGTTTATGCCAATACAAGTATAGAAGTGAAAGCTCGAGCAGATTGGATTGTGACATCAAGCAATGCTATCCCAATTATTGAAAACTTAATGGCCGACGGAAAAAAAATTGTTTGGGGTCCGGATCGTCATTTAGGGCAATATATTAACAATAAAACTGGCGCAGATATGGTGCTTTGGCAGGGCTATTGCGTTGTGCACGATGAATTCAAGCTAAATGAACTTGAATTATTGATGGCCCAGTATCCTGAGGCCGAAGTTTTGGTCCATCCAGAATCGCCCGAAGGAGTCATCGCTAAAGCAGACTTTGTCGGCTCAACGAAGCAAATTATTGCGGCTGGGCAACGTTCAGTGTCAGATACGTTGATCATTGCGACAGATCACGGTTTATTTTATAAGATGAGCCAGGCCGCGCCTAATAAGCGATTGATTCCAGCCCCCACAGGTGATAAGAGTGCGACATGTAAAAGCTGTGCTCATTGCCCATGGATGGCTATGAATACACTAATTAATCTTTA
>CAJWKF010000064.1 GCA_913042265.1 uncultured Gammaproteobacteria bacterium | reverse complement strand
CAAGCCATTTAGCACTCCAAGCTGAGAAAATTTCAGATTAATAAATATTAAAAGTTTATTTTACGGACATAATAGTAATTATGGAACCGTTGATTAGTTGTAACCTTAACTATTACATAAATTTGTCTATATTTTTGACGTGAAAGTTCCTTTCATAGTGATAATATCTGCCAATGGAACCTCTGGGCACATAGATACACTAACATTCTTCTTGTTACGAAGACTCTTCAGGAAAGTTTTCTGATAAAACCTGTCTCAACAAATCAATACCTTCACCTGATTGCGCTGATAACCAAACACGCCAGATCTTACCATCTTTATCGCGGTCAATTCTTGCTTCATGATCATCAGTTTTATCTATTTTCGTACAGACGATGACTTGCGGGACTTCATCCGCATCTATTTTATGAAGAACCTCATTGACATGTTCCAGGAGCTCTTCCCTTTCTGATGACCCAGCATCAACAATGTGCAATAACAAAGCAGCACTCCGCGTTTCTTCTAGTGTTGAACTGAATGATTCTACTAAATCATGTGGTAGTTTCCTTATAAAGCCAACTGTATCAGCCAAAACTAAGCCTTGTGTTTTCATCAACTTCAGTCGGCGTAGTGTTGGATCTAATGTAGCAAACAGTCGATCGTCGGCATAAACATCTGAACTTGTCATTCGATTGAATAATGTGGATTTACCCATGTTTGTATAACCAACCAAAGAAACAACAGGGACATCTGCTTTTTGCCTTGACCGTCTCCCTTGCTCTCGTTGTGAACGTACCTTACTCAGTCTTTTCTTAAGTGATTTGATACGATGCCCAAGTAGGCGCCTATCAGTTTCTAATTGTGTTTCACCAGGCCCACGTAGTCCAATACCACCCTTTTGTCTTTCCAAATGCGTCCAACCACGCACTAAACGAGTTGACATGTGCTTCAGTTGGGCTAGCTCAACTTGAAGCTTACCCTCATGAGAACGGGCTCTTCGAGCAAATATATCAAGGATAAGCCCTGTTCTAGCAATCACACGACACTGAATCTTTTCTTCTAAATTACGTTCTTGACTTGGCGATAATTCATGATTAAAAATAACGACCGTGGCTCCAGAAGCGAGCACATGTTCTCGAATTTCATCAACTTTTCCTTTACCAGCATAAAACTTAGAGTCTGGCACTCGTCGCTTACCATGCACAATAGTTGCTACTTCCGCACCTGTTGAATTAACTAGCTCGATAAACTCTTGTTCCGATTCCTTAAAGTTAATATCGTTGAAGTTTAAGTGAACAAGAACAACAGCCTCTTTATTTTCTGATTCATCAAATGCTGCATTACTACTACGACGATCAAACAATCAAAATACTCCTATATATCTTGTTTATGACTATTAAATTTCAACAGGCACAATTGTTGAAATGGCATGCTTATAAACTAACTGACTAACTGAATTTTTTAAGAAAATTACACTTTCATCAAAGTTTTCAACTTGTCCATGGAGTTTTATCCCATTAGCAAGATAAATTGATACTGACGTATTTTCTCTCACTAAGTCAGACAAAAAAGAGTCTTGTAATAATTCTGCTTTAATCATTATTCTCCTCCAAATACTTATTAGCTTTCAATTATAAAATTCTGTGTTTTTTATATGATCATTCTAAAAGAAGTATCGTTGCCGTCAAGCCTTATTATTCAACTCTGGAATATTACCTGTCAAGAGTGATATTACTTGAGATAGTGGGATACCGTCAGCGCTATCAAACCAAGCGGTATCATTCTGAGCCCTTAGCCATGTTAGTTGCCTTTTTGCCATCTGCCTTGTAGCAACAATAGATTTTTCTATGCATGTCTCCAGGTCATAATCACCAGCCAAGTACTGTAAAATTTGGCGATAACCAACAGCTCTCAATGACGTTAATTCACTATGATTATCATATAATTGATATAAATTAGTTACTTCTTCCAACAATCCGCTTGCCATCATCTTTTGAAATCGATTCTCTATTCTTTTATGTAAGACTTTTCTATCAAATGGACTCAATACGATTTTAGTTACTTGATAGGGCAAGGTAGCCTCTGAGACTTGTGTTAAATCTGTTAAGGTTCTGCCCATTATTTCATATACTTCTAAAGCACGTTGTATTCGCTGCGGATCATTTTGATGGATCCGTTTTGCAGATACCGGGTCAACTTCTACTAGACGATTATGGAGGTGGAGCAACCCTTTATCTGATACTTCAGAGCAAAGGCGCTTCCTTATAATCGGATCTGCCGAAGGCAAATCAGCTAAGCCGTCTTGTAAAGCTTTAAAATAAAGCATCGTTCCACCCACTAACAATGGAATCTTTCCCCTTGAAGTAATATCAAGCATTAATGTCAATGCGTCTTGACGGAAGTTACCAACAGAATAAGGTTCAATTGGGTCTAGAATATCAATTAGATGATGAGGGAACTCTTTCAGCACCGCTCGTGATGGCTTTGCTGTACCAATATTCATGCCACAGTAAACTAATGCTGAATCGACGCTAATGATCTCAACTGGATAATTTTTAGCAATGTTGACAGCAAGATCTGTTTTACCGGCCGCCGTCGGGCCCATAATAAATATTGCCGATGGAAGTTTGTTTTGTGCTTCTATTTTATCTGCGATCAACCTTGTTTCATCGAATCAAAGAATTCAACATTAGTCTTGGTAGCTTTCAGCCTTTCCATTAGAAACTCCATTGAATCAACAGGCTCCATTGGCGCTAATAACTTGCGCAATAACCATAATTTATGTAGGTCGTCGGGTTTGGTAAGAAGCTCTTCACGACGTGTCCCAGAGCGCGTAACATTTATGGCGGGATAAATACGACGATCAGCTAGTTTACGCTCAAGCATAAGCTCCATATTACCAGTTCCTTTGAATTCCTCAAAGATAACCTCGTCCATGCGAGAACCTGTTTCGACTAGAGCCGTTGCAATAATTGAAAGACTTCCACCCTCTTCAATATTTCGAGCAGCACCAAAGAAACGCTTTGGTCGCTGTAATGCATTAGCGTCAACACCACCAGTTAAAACCTTCCCTGATGATGGGGCAACAGTGTTATATGCCCTAGCTAAACGAGTAATTGAGTCCAATAATATGACGACATCCTGTTTATGTTCTACCAAGCGTTTTGCTTTTTCAATAACCATTTCTGCGACTTGTACATGGCGTGTAGCAGGTTCATCAAATGTGCTCGATACTACTTCACCACGAACAGAACGTTGCATTTCGGTCACTTCTTCTGGACGCTCATCTATCAATAATACAATTAAATAACTGTCTGGATGATTTGCCGTGATAGCTTGTGCTATTGACTGTAAAATCATTGTCTTGCCTGATTTTGGTGGCGCTACTATCAACCCACGTTGGCCTTTACCTATTGGCGATGCCAAGTCAACAATCCGTGGCGTTAAGTCCTCTGTACTTCCGTTGCCTCGTTCAAGTGAGTAGCGTTCGTTTGGAAATAATGGAGTTAAATTTTCGAAAGGAACTTTATTCTTAGAGTTTTCGGGCTTTTCAAAGTTAATTTCTTCAACTTTTATCAGCGCAAAATAACGTTCACTATCTTTCGGTGCTCTGATTTTACCTTTTAAGGTATCACCAGTTCTCAGGTGAAAGCGCCTAATTTGGCTGGGAGAGACATATATATCATCGGGACCCGCTACATAAGAATCTTCTGGAGATCTTAAAAAGCCGAATCCATCAGGTAACAATTCTAAAGCACCTTCCGTGTAGACTTCATCACCCTTTTTGGCGTGTTCTTTCACAATAGCGAAAATTAAATCTTGTTTACGATTACGAGCTAAACCTTCAAGCTCCATTGAGATGGCGAGTTCCATCAATTGAGCAGCGGACTGCTTTTTAAGATCAGTTAGATTCATGTATTACCTAAATTGGGATTTTTTTATGGATAGTATTTTGCACGCAAAAAGGTGCTATTCAAGGGGGGTATAATTCAGAATTTCACAAATAATAACAATAAAATATATTCAGGTCTACATAAAACTAATAAATTTATTTATATCTAACTATTAATTAGTTCTGATGCAGGAGTGGCAACCACTCTTATCTTATTAATATTTTAAATCAAACAATAAGTATTTTTGCATATTTTCGTTTACCTACCTGAAAAATATGCTCTTCACCTTTCATGACGACAAGAGCTCGGTTATCAACTTTCTGACTGTCGATTTTAACCGCACCTTGCTTTAGCATCCTAAATGCTTCAGAGGTGCTAATAGTAAGCCCAGAGTCTTTTAATACATTTGCTATTGGAATCCCTTCCTTCTCAGTATTTAGTGTTATTTCGGATATATCTTCAGGGACTTGTCCTTTTTTAAACTGGTTATCAAAACCTTCACGTGCTTTCTTTGCAGCTGAACAATCATTAAATCGTTCTACAATTTCTTCTGCAAAGTCTTTTTTTATTTCGATTGGATTTCTACCACCAGCGACATCATCATGCCATTTTTGAATTTCAGGTACTGTCCTAAAACTTAATAACGTAATATATCGCCACATCAAGTCATCAGAAATAGACATTAACTTGCCAAAAATATCTTTGGGGCTGTCATTAATTGCTATAAAGTTGTTTAATGATTTTGACATTTTTTGTACGCCATCTAAACCCTCTAATATTGGCATGGTTAAAATAGATTGCTGAGGCTTCCCGTA
>CAJWKF010000063.1 GCA_913042265.1 uncultured Gammaproteobacteria bacterium | reverse complement strand
TGAAGGTAACCTATTTTTTATTATCAAGCTAGTGACATATACCAAAACTTATTCTTGCCATATGGGTTGATTACATACGAAAATAGACAATAAATAACCGTGCTGTCTTGAGCTGCGCACCTATTTCTATGTTGCTGATGCTAAAGTGACTCTCTGATTGAATATAAGGCTTTACTAAATGACTTCTAGCGTGCCAAACCTTACAACCGCATTGCAGGGGCCGCTTCTTCAACTCGAAGCGCATTTACTAGAACACCAAACTCAAGTAGAAACTTGGTTACGTCAGCAATGGCTAGAGACACCTGCACCCTTTTATGCTTCTGTCGATTTACGTAATTCCGGCTTCAAGCTAGCGCCTGTTGATACTAATCTCTTTCCTGCTGGGTTTAATAATCTGAATCCGGCGTTCGTGCCTCTGTGTATTCAGGCTGTGCAAGCAGCAGTCGAGCGGGCTTGTCCTCAAGCCAAAAAAGTCTTGATTGTGGCGGAAAATCACACACGGAATTTGTATTATTTGGAAAGCCTTGAAATGCTGAGAGGTATTTTCGAACAAGCGGGTATTGAAGCGCGAATTGGAAGCATTCGAGATGACTTAACGGAAGCGACTGTAGTTGATTTACCATCTGGTAATAAGTGTTTATTAGAGCCTTTGGAGCGTGTTGGTGAGCGTGTGGCTTTGGGCGACTATTCTCCATGTCTAGTTCTGTTGAATAACGACTTATCAGCTGGACGACCTACTATTTTAGAGGGGTTAGACCAGCAGTTGTCACCACCACTGGCAGCAGGCTGGTCGACTCGGAAAAAATCAGATCATTTTAACCATTATCAGTCGGTGGCAGAATTGTTTGCTGAACAGATTGGAATTGATCCTTGGCTAGTATCGCCAATGTCTCTTCAATGTGGCAAGGTTAACTTTAAAGAGCGAGAGGGCACTGAATGTTTAACTAAGAACGTGTCTAAATTATTAGCTGCGGTGCAATTGAAATATGATGAATATGGCATTGATAAAGAGCCTTTTGTAGTTGTGAAGTCCGATTCTGGTACCTATGGTATGGGAGTCATGATGGTGAAGAGTGCTGAAGAAATAGAGAGTTTAAATCGTAAGCAACGGACTAAAATGGCATCGAGTAAAGAAGGGTTAGTTGTTGAAAATGTGTTAGTTCAGGAAGGGGTTTATACTTTTGAAACTATCGGTTTTGAGGATGCTGTCGCTGAGCCTGTTGTTTATATGATAGATCGCTTCGTGGTGGGTGGCTTTTATCGTGTACATACAGGTAGGGGTGAAAATGAGAATTTAAATGCTCCTGGTATGCATTTTGAGCCTTTGGCATTTGCACAATCCTGCATAACCCCCAATAAGCAAGAAACTCCGGATGCTGAGCCCAATCGTTTTTACGCCTACGGAGTCATAGCGAGGTTGGCTCTGCTAGCAGCGGCTAGAGAAATTGCAGGGCTAACTGACTAGGTAGATATAAGAGTTGTAAAATTGATTTAATATTCTCATCTTTCTATTATTCTGGGGTGAGGTTATTGATTTAACTTAGCCTTTAGTAATTCATTGACTTGAGCTGGATTAGCTTTACCTTTTGAAGCTTGCATTACTTGACCAACGAAGAAACCTAATAGCTGTTCTTTTCCTGCAAGGTACTGTTCTAATTGTGCAGGGTTATTAGCTATTACCTCATCGATAAGAGTACCGAGCGCATTAGTGTCGGTGACTTGCTTGAGTCCTTTATCTTTGATGATACTATCGGCATCATCTCCTTCACCGGCCCATAAAATTTCGAAAATCTTTTTTGCGATTTTCCCTGAAATGGTGTTATCACTAATTCGAGCGATAAGGCCACCCAATTGTTCCGCGGTAACTGGCGACTGATCGATTTCAAGGCCTGCCTTGTTGAGCGCGCCAGATAATTCGACAGTGACCCAGTTGGCGCAAGATTTTGAGTCGTTATTGTTCGCTGATTCCAACACGGCTTCAAAATAATCGGCCACTTCTCGACTACTCGTAAGTACTGTTGCGTCATAGAGTGATAAGCCCAGATTTGCTATAAAACGGTCGCGTTTTGCTTTGGGTAGTTCGGGCATGGTTGACCTTACTTCTTCAATCATTTTTTGGTCAAGTACGAGCGGTAATAAATCAGGATCTGGGAAATAACGGTAATCGTTAGCCTCTTCCTTACTACGCATAGAGCGTGTTTCATTTTTATCTGCGTCATAGAGGCGTGTTTCTTGTACAACTCTACCTCCATCCTCTATTAATTCTATTTGGCGCTCTACCTCAATATTAATAGCACGCTCGACATTACGAAAAGAGTTGATATTTTTTAGTTCTGAACGAGTACCTAAGGTTTCTTGACCGGCAGGGCGAACAGAAACATTGGCATCACAGCGAAAGGATCCTTCTTGCATATTACCATCACAGATTTGAATGTAGCGCACTAATGAATGAATTTTCTTCATATATGCGACAGCTTCTTTTGCGGAGCGCATATCAGGCTCGGAGACAATTTCTAGTAGCGGAGTTCCACAACGATTTAGATCTATACCTGTTTGTCCATGGAAGTCTTCATGCATTGATTTACCGGCATCTTCTTCAAGGTGGGCACGAGTGATACCTACGATTTTTTCTGTTCCATCTTCTAATTCAATAGCTAATTCCCCTGTGCCGACAATTGGCAGCTCAAACTGACTAATTTGATATCCCTTTGGTGAGTCTGGATAGAAGTAGTTTTTGCGGGAAAAAATAGATCTTTCAGTTAATTTAGCATCGATTGCCAAACCAAACTTAATGGCCATTTTGACAGCTTCTTGATTTAGAACAGGTAAAACCCCAGGCAACCCTAAGTCGACAGCACAGGCTTGGGTATTTGGAGCCGCGCCATAAGTAGTAGCTGCACTAGAAAATATTTTACTTTTAGTGGCGAGTTGGGCATGAATTTCTAGCCCGATAACTACTTCCCATTCCATATTGACGGCCTGATATTAATGTTAACAAAGCAGGAATTGTATCAATTATTGTAGTTTAGCTCTATTAAAATGTGTGATTATTGAGATCCTGAAAGCCCTACTGCCTCAAACTTATAATAGGCCAGCGCCGTTCTTGAGCAATTACTTTGAGTTCAGGATCAGGGTCAACTGCGAAGGGGTATTCCACCAGTTCTAAAAGAGGTAGATCGTTATGAGAGTCACTATAAAAATAACTCCCGTCTAAAGAGTGCTGAGTATCTTTGAGCCAATCCTGTAGACGGGTAACCTTACCTTCTTGGTATGAAGGGCAGCCACTTACTTTACCTGTAAAGTGGCCATCAATAACTTCAGGCTCAGTTGCTATCAGGTTGGGAATACCTAATTTATTTGCAATAGGTGTTGTGATGAAGCTGTTTGTAGCGGTAATAATCATTAAGGTGTCATTTTGTTGCCGGTGCTTTTCAATTAGAGCTTTGGCTTGAACTAATATGATGGGCTCTATTTTTTTGATTAGATAATCTTCACGCCATTGTTCTAATGTGACTATAGAATTATCCGCCAGCGGCTTGAATTGGAAGGCGGAAAACTCAAAAATATCCATACTACCTGCTACGTACTGCTCATAAAAGTGCTGGTTAGTGCTCTGATAATCCACAGTGTTGACCAGTTTATTTTCGACTAGGTATTCCCCCCAAAGGTAGTCACTGTCTCCACCTAACAATGTGTTATCTAAATCAAAGATTGCTAATGCCATGTTATTTTTTCTTGTTGTGAAGAGAAATTATATTGTTATTGTAAGCCAAAATGGTTTGCATCCGTGGGACGCATTGTCTAATCTAATCATTATTAAAAAATTACCACGTTATTAGCTGGTGCGCTAGTTCAATAATGAGAGACTTGACTCGTGATTGATAAAGATGGTTTTAGACCAAACGTAGGAATTATCCTCTGTAACGAACAGAACCAAGTGTTATGGGCGCAACGAGCACGTCATGATTCTTGGCAGTTTCCGCAAGGGGGCATTAAAGTTAATGAAACGCCTGAACAGGCGGTTTATCGCGAACTAATGGAAGAAGTAGGTCTAGAACAGCAGCATGTTGAAATATTAGGAGAAACAACTGGCTGGTTAAGATATCGCTTACCTAAGAGGTACCTGCGTTATGGGAATAAACCTCTATGTATAGGTCAAAAACAGCGTTGGTTTTTACTGCGATTTATTGGTAAAGAGGAAGACGTTAAGTTAGACCAGTATGAAAAGCCAGAGTTTGATGATTGGCGTTGGGTAGACTACTGGACACCTACGAAAGAAATTGTATTTTTCAAGCGTCGAGTCTATGAAAAAGCCTTACATGAATTAGCACCGTTATTATTCCCAGAATATAAAAAACGAGTTGAAGGCAGTGAAAAAGCTAAAGTAGTGGCTTCTTAAGCACCTTGGCATTGCGCTGGTAGTTATAGAGGGTTTGTTTCTCAACTGGTAAATCAGAAACTTCTGCGGTAACAAACCCCTGCTCTAAAAACCAATGGGTAGCCTGAGTCGTCAAGACATAGAGCGTAGTCAGTTTTAGTTTCATAGCCTGATTTTCGATGGCTGTAAGTAATTGCTCACCTCTACTAGAACCTTGATAGTCAGAAGACACAGCAACGCAAGCCAACTCTCCGACTTTATGTGCATAGTAAGGATGTAGGGCAGCGCATGCGAGGATAGTTCCATCACGCTCCATTACTACAAAGTTTTCAATA
>CAJWKF010000062.1 GCA_913042265.1 uncultured Gammaproteobacteria bacterium | reverse complement strand
TCTTAAAAAACAACCATCAAGAACACCAATTGACCTTGAAAAAATAGAGTTTTTAAACGAACCAAATAAATTTATTTCCAGTCAGTTTAATCAAGATAAATTCGGCTATCGTTCTTGTATTATTGCTTATGGGCAAAGTAGACAACGAGAACTCCGTTCTCATTTCTTTTTAATAAACGATGGCAAGGTGACTCAACACCTTCACGATTCAGGTTTAGTCCAGCTTTCTAATGAATTTTGTAACGTTGAAATGTTTGCTTTAGAAAGTAGACTAGCTTCTATTGCCCCAGCAGAAGTTATCGATGAAAATGGCTTTAAATACATCACGTGTAATACTGAAAGCGGTAATGAGGTCTTTTTCGCACTAAATACTGATAAACATCAATTGCTCCAACAACATGATGGTCAGCTCGTTGCTAGTTTCGATATCACAGAGTTGACTGATACATTTGTTGTCGCTGAGTCGGGAGATCACCGTATCTCTATCAACCGTGTTTCTGGTACTCTACTTCATCAGCATAACGATGAAGAAGTCCAAGCCAGCTGTAAATTAAGCAGTAAAAAGCAGTTCTAATTTAAATGGTTGCCCTGCGACTAGTCCTTTAGTCGACTGGCTCGCAGGGTATAACATGATAGACATTTACTAAGTATAGAGTTCTATTGTAAGAACCTATATCAACTTGTTTTTTGAAGAGACCCTACTTTTAAACATCATAATTAGTTGCTGAAATATCTCCACCTCGACCCGTCCAGTTAGTGTGGAAAAACTGACCTTGCGGCTTATCAATACGCTCATAAGTATGCGCGCCAAAGTAATCCCGTTGAGCTTGCAACAAATTTGCAGGTAATCTTTCACTGCGGTAACCGTCATAAAACGACAATGCACTTCCAAAAGCTGGCATAGGTATGCCAAGTGCAACTGCAGTTCCAACTGATTTTCTCCAACCCGGCAAAGCTTTTGTAATAGCTTCAATGAAAAAGTTATCAAGTAGTAAATTTTGTAAATCGGGCTGTCGCTCATACGCCGTTCTGATATCCCCCAAAAACTGACTACGAATAATACACCCGCCCCTCCACATCATGGCAATACCGCCATAATTTAGTTCCCATCCATATGTCTCTGCAGCTTCTCGCATAAGCATATAACCCTGAGCATAAGATATTATTTTTGAGGCATAAAGTGCATCATGAATGGCGTTCACCATTTCAGCCTTATCACCAGAAAAGTCAACTGCAAGCTTTGGCAATATGGTTGAAGCCTTTACACGCTCTTCTTTACGTGATGAAAGACACCTGGCAAAAACAGCTTCACCAATTAAAGTTAACGGAATGCCTAAATCCAAAGCATTCATACCGGTCCATTTACCTGTTCCTTTTTGCCCAGCTTTATCTAAGATATTATCAATTAACAAACTACCATCGTCTTCTTTGACTGCTAAAATATCTCGCGTTATTTCTATTAAATAAGAATTCAAAACGCCCTTATTCCAATCTGAAAAAACTTTTTGTATCTCATCAGGGCTCATTGAAAGGCCTTCACGCATCAACTGATAGGCCTCGCATATTAGCTGCATGTCGCCATATTCGATTCCATTGTGAACCATTTTGACATAGTGTCCTGCGCCATCATTCCCCACCCAATCACAGCACGGCTCATTATCAACCTGTGCAGAAATTGCTTGAAAAATGGGTCTTACAGCGGGCCATGCAGCATAATTACCGCCAGGCATTATAGAAGGGCCATGACGCGCACCTTCTTCACCACCCGAGACACCAGCTCCGATAAATAAAATACCTTTTTTATGCAATTCGTGAGTACGCCGGTCGCTATCGTTATAAAGTGAGTTACCTCCATCTATAATAATATCTCCGCGTTCAAGATAAGGTAGGAGTTGTTCAATAAAGCTATCAACCACTGGCCCAGCTTTCACCATCAACATTATCCGTCTTGGTAGCTTTAAATTAGCAACAAAAGTTTTTAGATCGTAACAACCGACCACTTTTGTCCCTTTTGCCGGCCCCTCTATAAACTCATCAACTTTACTCGTTGTCCTGTTATAGACTGCTACCGTGAAACCATTATCATTCATATTGAGAACAAGGTTCTGACCCATCACTGCCAAACCAACTAAACCAATATCAGCCTGAGCAACTACTTCTGTTTTACTTATCAACATTTATCGACATACCTTAATATATTCACCAACAGCTTCTCGCGAAGAACCAACGATCAGCCGACATTTTTCTGTAGATATCTCACACTCTACAGTCCCCGATACTTCAATGGATTCACCTAACTGTGCTTGTCCAACATAGGTATGTGTGTAGACAACAACCTCTGAAATAAGTTTATTTTCAATTCTATACCTAGCCGGAAAATCAAAAGCTAATGCATCATCTGTAACTTTTGCACGTAATGTAATTCTACCTCTCTTTTCAAATTCTCGTAGATTTGATTCGATCGTATCCTCTTTTATACAGACCATACCAATATCAAATTTACTACCCTTAATCACAGCTTTATTAAATTTACGATTTTCATGCCAAGCGAATTCTTCAAAACTTAATGCACCAGCTCGGCGCTCGAAGTTCTCATGCATCAAATCATTATCCAATAATGAAAGTTTTCCGTTAGATACCTGCTGTTTAACAACCTTACGAAGTTGATGAAAAGTATCTTGTCCATACGCAACTATGTCAATATCCGAAGTCTCAGCCTGTTCCCCCAACAACATCGAACCTGTTACACCTAAAAATTTATCATTTATATTACATTGCCTCAAAATAGTAATGAGCTTTTGAAGCTTTTCCTCGAGTCCATCATTTGGCGATGAGTGGAGCAGCTTCTGTAAGCCAACTTCAGGTAGATGATGAGCAATTATATCTTTTGGCGCGACAGCATGAAAATACGCATCAAACTGTTGTGAATGATAAAGATATTGAGGATGGCTTTTTTCAATTAGAGAATTGGCTTCGATAGTATTTACTTTTCGACATTGGCCCGCTTGCCTAATATAACGTAAAAAACACCCCACTTTTCTGTCTTGAGCTTGATAGCTCACAACAGCAAAAATAAGGCCTTCTGCCGTTTCAATGAAGTCTTTGGGTAAGTACGGAAATTCACTCTTTCTCATGATTATAATAAATCACATTCCACTAGCTCTTTTTTATCCACATCCATAAGCCAGATAACGATAAAATAATCATTAAAAAACCAAAAAAGTCTAGGATCCACTTTCCTAGAACTCCTAGAATATAACCATTGTGTATGTCTAAAACGAATTGTTCTATCGTAATTCCCTTTCCATGGAAATATGCTCTCAGATCATTAAGAACAGAATCAGGCATCTCAGTAGGGATACTCCAGCTCACGGTCTCTAGATTGGTCTGTTTCCATTCTTCCATGAGAAGGTCACTTCGCCACATTCCATTTCGAGTTTGTAATATCGGTAGTCCGTTATGTAATCCAATTCTCTGAATCTGCGAAGGCACACCTAGACCACTCCCCATAGTTTCAATATATTCCCCATCATCGCTAAGTAAAATTAAAGCATCTTCCGAGGCAATAACTGTGAATTCATCTAAATGAATGCCGCCTACAACAGGCTGTCTACTTTTAGCAACTGGTGTAGAACCCAAAAAAAGTTGATCATCAACTTGAAAAATCACATTTCCATCAATCAAATAAACATTATCAGCTTTGACATCAGAAATACCATAATGCTCTATTAACCATGGCCAATTAAGGTAACGTTCGTCTAATTTAAAGTCTAAAGTGTGGTTGAGTATCATCCCCGTTATTGCGAGTATTAATAAGAATAAAGCAGCCAGCGCACCTATTGTACGATGCCAACTCCTTATATAATGAATCATAGGAAAACTCTGCTAGGTAGTCAATGTATCTAGATATAATGCCAGCCTAGTAACTGCAGTCATAGCCCAGACTGATAGCGTTGCTCCGGATACACCGTCAATATGGCGATCGAGCTCCAGTCCGATTAAACCTGCATCTGTGAATTGTCTAGTAAATGCGGGATAGCGAATTTCACTACCACGACTTTCTCGAAATGCAAGAACCTTGATATTAGAAATCTTACCAGCACTAATTACTACTCCAAATGTAATCAGCTGCTCCTTACCTATTTCATTTAATATCCATGCACTACGTCCATCTTGTTGCCAGTAGCGAACCCTCATACCATTATATTTGTGGCTTAATATATCTGCTACTGTCTTGCGTAAGTCACCTTTTATCCAGATAACGCTACTCTTAGGAACTTTACCATCAAAGGTTTCAGATAGAAATGCTTCATTAGTCTGATAAACCCCTCGAGCAGAAACAGAAAAGGCGACTATGAGTAGCATTATCAACAGCAATAACTTATTTATTAGCTGTATTCTAACAGTACCCATAATCGCCCTTACCTTAATTACATTCTAATAATTAGAACGAGTAACCGATTCCAATGTTCATGCCATCCAATTCTGTTCCTGTAGCTTTTTCAGCATCTTGGATCTGGTAATCAACTTTGACTACAACATTTTTATGTGGCCACCAATTAACACCTACGTCAATTTGTTCCATTTCACTTTTCACAGAACTCAAACCTGCTTGGTTATCCCACTCACTGTAACGAGCGAAGACACCTAAGTTTTGGCTAATTCTGTAAGAAGGTTCAACGTACCAACCTGTCTGTTCATCATAACCAGTAAGTTTTGGTGCATCACCTTCAAGATCCCACGTTGCGTATAGTGCACGTAGACCAAAGTTACCTTGTTCAATTACTGCATGTGTTTCAAACAAAGTAGCTTCT
>CAJWKF010000061.1 GCA_913042265.1 uncultured Gammaproteobacteria bacterium | reverse complement strand
CTAACCGTATTTGAGGCAGCTAAAAGGACTATGGCGGCGCAAAAAGAGCTGACTAAAAAATAAAAGTATTTTCCATGCATGGTTTTTTTATTTTAAATTTGTGAAGAGCGCTTAACATGTATTTGAAATAGCTATTCGTTCAGTGGCAGTTCATAGTAACAAGGTTAATCTTTCGTTAAATTGACTTTTCATAGGCGGATAGTCTGGATGAAATTAGGTTCTGTATTCATATTGGTAGTAAACATCGCACTTAGTTCGGTAGGGCATGCCTCTGCGACCACTTCCGCTCAGTTATTGGTTGGAACACCCTCTAAGGGGGCGTCAACTAGCATTAAGCAGGTAAACGAAAACTATAAAGTGAATAGCCGTGCTCAAGCCATTCAGTTAGTTAAACGTCAATATCCAGGAAAGGTGCTTAACGCTAAATCTGCACGTATGAAAGGTAGGTCAGGTTATAGAGTAAAAATGTTATCAAAGAAAGGCGTCGTTTTTTCGGTTTATGTAGATGCAAAAACCGCTAAAATTAATAGATATTAAGATGGTTAGGGATGATCGATGAGGGTACTGTTAGTCGAAGATGATATTGAACTGCAAGCCAATCTCAAACAGCATCTTATAGATGCGAGCTATACCGTTGATCTTGCCAATGACGGAGAGGTCGGGTTGTTCCAAGGTTGCGAATATCTATACGATGCGGCGATCATAGATGTTGGTCTGCCTAAGTTAGATGGTATTTCTCTTATTGTGAGCCTTCGAGAAAAGCATGTCGATTTCCCAATATTAATTCTCACAGCCCGGGATAGCTGGCAAGACAAAGTAAAAGGACTTGATGCCGGTGCTGATGATTATCTCACTAAACCTTTTCACCCCAAGGAACTAGTTGCTCGACTTAATGCTCTCATTCGACGTTCTGCGGGTAAGGCTAGCCCGTTGATAAGCAATGGCCCTTTCAGTATTAATACCAGTACTTTAGAAGTCAAAAAGGGCAAAGAAGTCATTGCTCTTAGTGGTTCGGAATATAAGTTATTTGAATACTTTATGCTGCACCTAGGCGAAGTAAAGTCGAAAACAGTCCTTACAGAACATATCTATGATCAGGACTTTGATCTTGATTCTAATGTAATTGAAGTTTTTGTTAGGCGGTTGCGGGTGAAGTTAGATCACGATAATCATTATGGACTTATCGAAACGTTGCGCGGTCGAGGTTACCGACTTGTGCCATTGGCGCCATTTCAATCGTGAACATCAAGTTGATCCAGCAGGTACTGTTTAAATCGCTGAAGGCTCGTCTTGTGATGAGTGCTTTACTGGTGATTTTGGTATTATTACCGCTTATCGGTATTACTCTTAATGACGCATTTAAGCAGCAGGTAAACAGCGCAGCTGAAAGTGAATTGAGTGCCTATATCTATTCAATTTTAGCCGTAGCAGAGGTTGAAAATAACCAACTTCAGATGCCTGAACTTCTTCTAGAGAACCAATTTAACACGATTCAGTCGGGCCTCTATGCTTTCATATCAATGTCGGTTGAGGCTGACGTGGATGATCAAAAAAATGGTACTCAAGGAAATCCTCTAGCGTGGTACTCGGACTCCTTTACTGGGTTTAATCCACCGCAAAATTTGCCACAGCCGGCGATTGGTATTAAAAAGTTTGGGACTATAAGTATTGAGGGGCGGCCCCATATTATCCAAAGTTTTAGCGCTAGCTTTGAGCACACATCGGGGACAGCGGGTCTTACCTTGCATATTATAAAAGATCAGGCTGAGTTTCAGCAGCAGATAAATACTTTTAATAGAACATTATGGAGCTGGCTGTTATTCCTGACCATCCTCTTAGTGGTTGTTCAACTTGCATGGCTATTATGGACGCTGAAGCCTTTAGCCAGATTTAAAAAAGAACTCCAAGACGTAGAAAATGGGGTTGCGACACAATTAAGCGATCGCTATCCCAGTGAACTTCAAGCAGTTGGGCATCAACTAAACGCTTTGCTGCTCACTGAGCAAAATCAGCGAAAACGATATCGCAACGCACTCTCCGATTTGGCCCATAGTTTAAAAACGCCTCTGGCGGTTATTCAGAGTCAAAAAGGTTTAAATACATCTTCAATGGAGCAGGTTTCAATTATAAATCGTATTATTAGTCATCAGCTTAAAAGAGCTCAATCCGCGGCAGGATCATCATGGCACCTGGGCACAACAGTAGCGCCTATTGTTGACCAATTGGTAGGTGCGCTGGCTAAAATTTATCAGACACCCGTATTAAAAATAAGCACCGAGGTGACTCATGATCTTGTTTTTAAGGGTGATGCGGCTGATTTGACTGAAATTTTAGGTAATCTGTTAGATAACGCCTGCAAAGCAGCTGAGGGTAAGGTTTTGTTAAAGGCGATGTCTTCCAAATTAGAATTGATAATAAGTATCGAAGATGATGGTCCCGGTGTCAGTGAAGATCAAGAGAGTGAAATTTTTGAACGTGGTATGCGCGCTGACTCCTACGAACAGGGACATGGTATAGGGTTGGCGATTGTTCGTGACTTGGTAGACAGTTACGGTGGATTCCTCAGCATAGAACGTTCTGAAAGCCTGGGCGGTGCAAAATTTTCAATTCTATTTAAGCAAACTACCTAGACCATAGTCATACAGCTTCTGCAACTGAGTTCTAACCCTTCAGGTTACGTTCATCTTTACCTCGCTACAATTCGTCTAACATCATAAAACGGATTATCAAGATTATGGACGCGCTCAATATACACTTTAAAAAGCTACTACTTATTACACTCCTAAGCAGCTCTTTTTCACTGACGGCATGCTCTACATCGAGCGGAGATGTGGCTGATTTCCAGTCAATACAATACTCGGAGTCAACAGACTCCAACGATGCAGGATTTAGTGATGCGCAGCTGGAACAGATGCTGGCGCCTATTGCGCTCTACCCTGACAGTTTGCTGACACATATTTTGATTGCCGCTACTTATCCTCTTGAGGTGGTGATGGCTAGTCAGTTGCGCGCCAGTGATAAAGAATTGAGTAGTCCTAAAATAATGGATAAGGCAGAGGCTATGGATTGGGACCCTAGTGTGATTGCACTATTAGCATTTCCCGCTGTTTTGGAAAAGCTGAGCAGTAATCTAGACTGGACTCAAAATCTTGGTGATGCTTTTTTAGACAATGAAGCTAGGGTATTAGCGCGTATTCAGTCACTTAGAGCACAGGCTTATAACGCAAATAGTTTGTCTGAAATGGAGAATATGTCCATTACTCATGAGAACAATCAAATAGTCATTGAGTCGATTCAACGAGAGATAGTTTATGTTCCCTATTATGATCCTCGCGTCGTTTACGGTGACTGGCGCTGGCATCGCTACCCACCGGTCTATTGGGCTCCAGCTTATGGTTATAGAGCGCATCCTCACAGTTACTTTTCTTGGAATAGAGGGATAAGAATACACTCCAACTTTTTCTTTAGCGCTTTTCATTGGAGTAACCATAGTGTCGTTGTGATAGATCACCACAATTCGCATCGCTATCGCCATAGAAATAATATCACCAGCGGCCGCGATTCCAAGTCTTGGGATCACAAACCAAACCATAGACGCGGAGTTGCTTATAAAAACTCTCATGTTAAAAAGCGCTACAAAAGCCATAAACCGATAAGAGAAATCAACAAAGCACGTAAAAAGGAATTGCGTCGTTCGGGTCTAAATACAGTGACCAAACATAAAGTGAGCGGTGAAAAACATTACACTGATCAGGCTAAGAGATTGGAAAAACTCCACAAACCTAGAAAGCATAAAAGTGAAGAAACTTTTGCCAAAAGGCTACGTAATAATAGTGCGCCGATTAATAGTCAGCAACCTATTGGCGTTAAAAAGCGTACTCCAGACAATTTAGGCCGCAAAGTCGATAATTACCCGAAAAAGCAGCGGATCCAACGTAATATGACGGGCAATAAAGTGAAGGTAATATCGAAAAAAATGCGCCAAATAGAGAAGAATCACTCATTAGCTAACAGACCAAAGGCAATTAGTGGTTATAAAGCGCCACAGAAAAGTAAAAATAGTGGTGAAGCGGCCATAAAACAAGATGCAAAATCACGTCCCGTTGTTCAGAAAACTAAAAGTTATCCATTAAACAAGACTGGCAGGAACAGTCGTGGATCTTTACCAAAGAATCTTAGTCTTAGTAGAACAGAAAAAAGGGGCTAAAATGTGTGGAGCGCCATGACTAGATCAAGTCGTCAAAGTTCTCCGGCGCTAATTCCATGAGAGGCCATATTCTAATATTGTTCATCTTCATTCGTTTGTCATCAATCAAAAATCGGACGAGAATAAAATAAATATCAAGATCAAAATTTATCGTTGCCAGTGAATCGTCCGTCCGCGTTGATTGGCCTAAAGCTTCGGTTGATGAGGATGTATTTGTTGTTTGAAGCCCAAGATCAAATAGTTCTTCTGGCGAGTTTAATCGCGCTATGTAGCGCCAGTTGTCAATCAAATGGAGCGCTGACTGCTCTGGGTCTTCAGGATTTCTTTCTTCGATAAGAATCGGTCCGATGTAGGGCCAAACCTGAAGTTGGTAGCCCTCTAGCGCCGTATTAATTCGCTGATTATAGAGCTCTGGTGTTTCGCCACCATGACAGGCACCCAAACATTTATTGAGCTGAGCGCGAAAACACGGTTTATTATCTCTAGTTGGCACAGCTTCTAGCCCGAGTAATTTATGGCATAGCGAGAATTGGTCCGCAAGAGATTCGAGTTTTTTAATGGCCTGACGAGGAGAGCGGAACAGGCCAACATTTGTTTCATCGATGTCACTATCGATATCAACAGCTTTAACCGTTAATCGTTTATACCCCAGATTGTCTTCATAGCTATGAAATTGGTGCATCTTTTTCACCCGGCGAAGTCGACGGTTATAGAGCGGATTTAG
>CAJWKF010000060.1 GCA_913042265.1 uncultured Gammaproteobacteria bacterium | reverse complement strand
ATAAAGTGGGTGTGCAGGTTCACCTTTTTTTGTTATTTTTAGACAGTACAATTTTTTAAGCATTGATTTCACATGCGAAGCTCTATTTTTATATTGACCATGATTACCCCATGCGGCAACAACTAAGTCGGCATCATTAGCCAGTTTTAATAGCCAATGATCATTCTCTTTACCTATGATTCTTTTACGGGCGAATAAATCTTTGGGTTTAGTTGCCCTGTAAGCAAAAACATTTGCAATGCAAACACCTCCATAGCCCCAATCTTTAGCATAGTTGATACAGCGAGTGAGGGTCGGGTCATCAATCGTCTCATCAGCAGTAGAAGGGTTAAGGCCAATAAATAATACTGAGGACTTGCTTTTATCCCATGTGCGCCAGAGAGCATAACGATATCGGCGACAGGGTGAAAATATGGCATTTTTTATCACGGGTCTATTTTGCTAAATAGACCCGTCTGTACTGCACTACCCATAGCTAAAGTAAGGTCTTGACTAGATAATGAAAGTGCATACCCTAGAATACCACTGCCAATTACGACGTTAGTATGAGAGGAGACAGTCTCATCCAATAATGTATGTATGTTCTCAGGGAGGGCGATGGGAGGTACAGCACCGACAACGTAACCAGTGACTTCTTTGACTTGATCGAAATCTGCCATTTTGAGTTTTCGCACACCTAGGTGCTTTCTTAATACCCCCCAGTCTGCCCTAAGACCACCAGGAACAACTAACAACACAGAAGTATTAGAGCCAGTTTGAAATAGTAAACTACGAATAATACAAGTAGGGTCAAGTTCCTGTTTTGTTAACAAGGATTCAAGACTTCGGATCGGTTTCTGGTCTTCACTTAAAGGGATAGTAATGACCTCGTAGGGAATATTAAGTCGGTTCAGTAAATTTGTGACAGGCGAAATGACATTTGTAGTCATTAAAGGCTCCTTAAAAATGTTACTACCTCTCTAGCATATTACAACTTTTGGTAGAAATTGATGAGTTATTGTTAAAACAGGCACGGAAAAGAACAGCTTACTTGTTATTCAATTAAATATTGACGACAATGGCATTTAAGATTATTTAAGGTAGTTAATTATGAAACAAATAGTGACTTGTCTAATTGTCATGGTATTGAGTTTAGGTATCGTCCAGGCCCAAGAAGGACTTAACGATGATAAGCCATTTGCTGATACCCATATTATTATGCAAGTGAGCGATGCTGATCCGGTCCATTACCAAGCCGTGCTAGATATTTCAAACAACCTTACAAAGGGCTACGGTCAAGAAATGATTGATATTGAAATTATTGCTTTTGGTGCTGGTGTTCCATTGCTGCTTGCTAAAGAGAATAAGTTTTCCAAACGAATTGCTAGTTTACAAGAGCATGGTGTTCGTTTTTATATTTGTGGAAATACCTTAGATACTATGGAGCGAAAGTCTGGTGAGCGACCTAGCATTGTTCGTGGTGTAGAAGTGGTGCAAATAGGTGTTAAATTCTTAATTGATGAAATTAAGCGTGGCTACATAGACATTCATCCGTAATGTCTAAGGACTGGTTGAGACAAGTAATGTGAACAACGTCCTAATATCTGAGCAATGGCAGAGAATTTTGGCTGCTGATAAGGTCATAAGAGTATCAGCACAGCAAGTCTTGGGGGGCAGTGAATATGCTAATGAATGGGGCCAATGCTACGAGGAGCGAGCACAGGAGTTAATCTCATCAGGCGACATTCACCTTGTTTATGACGACGATGCTTATCAGCAACGGTTAAATAGCAGACTGAAACAAGTGTCTGACAATGTGATGTTACAGCAAAAATTGCGTTACTTCCGACAGCGTGAGATGGTCCGCATTATATGGCGAGATCTTGCCGGATGGGCAGACTTGAGTGAAACAACAGGTGACTTATCGAGGATGGCAGATACCTGCATTCAGCAAGCCTTAGCAGTTCTTCACCAGTGGCAAAGTGATGACTTGGGTGTGCCATGCAATTCTCGAGGTGAGGAGCAAGAACTCTTAGTACTTGGCATGGGCAAGTTAGGTGCAAGTGAATTAAATTTATCGTCCGACGTTGATCTGATTTTTTCTTTCCCGGAAAAAGGTTATACGCAAGGAGGTTATGAAAAGCTGAGTAATGAAGAGTTTTTTATACGATTAGGCCATAAGTTGATTCAAGCTTTAGATTTAGTTACTGCCGATGGGTTTGTTTTTCGAGTGGATATGCGTTTGCGCCCCTTTGGTGAGAGTGGTGCTTTAGTAAGTTGTTTTGATTCGATGGAAGATTATTATCAGACGCAGGGTCGTGAATGGGAACGGTATGCGATGATCAAAGCACGTGCAATAACAGGCAGCGAAGAGTCTAAAAAAAAGCTAATGGATTTGTTAAGGCCTTTTGTTTTTCGGCGCTATCTGGATTATGGGGTTTTTGATTCCTTACGCGAGATGAAAACAATGATATCGGGCCAATTGCGTAGTAAAGGGATGGAAAACAATATTAAGCTTGGCGAGGGGGGAATTAGGGAAATTGAATTTATAGGCCAAGTGTTTCAATTGATTCATGGTGGCCGAGACCTACCTCTGCAGCAGCGTCCCATACTGACAGTTTTAGATTTATTGTCCGAGCGCCAATTTTTGTCACAGAGTACTATCGATGAATTAAAGCGGGCCTATATTTTTCTTCGGCGTGTAGAGCATCGTATCCAAGCATTTGCTGATAAGCAAACTCATCAACTGCCAGAAGATAAAGCTGGTTTATTACGCATTGCTAAATTAATGGGTTTTAACAGTTCGCCAGATTTTCTATTTGTTTTAGGTAAATATAGGAGCCAAGTTCAAAGTCATTTTGAGTTGCTATTAACCAGAGGAGTATTAGAAGATATTGAAGAAGTATCCTTACTGACATCAGTAGATGAAGAAAAGGTTAGTTATTTAACTGGACTAGGTTTTCAGAAACCTAAAGTAATCGTGAGTTATTTGGCAGGATTACTCGAGAGTAACGCATACCAGAAGTTGGGTGATATTGAACGCCTGCGTTTAACTAGACTACTACCATTAATAGTTAGGGCAGCATCTAGTCTTTCCAATGCGGATATTTGTTTAAGACGTTTAATGCCTCTGCTTGAGAGCATTCTTCGCCGCACGGCTTATATGTCTTTACTGGTTGAAAACCCATTGGCTTTGGCTCAGCTAATTAAGCTCTGTGACGCAAGCCCATGGATTAGTAGTCAGCTTGCAAGTTACCCGGTGTTGCTTGATGAGTTATTAGATTCTCGTAGCCTATATGGGGTGCCTCAGCGAGAAGAACAAACTATTAAACTATTACAGACTCTAGATGTGGTCCATGAAACTGATCTAGAGCAGCATATGTATTTGCTTCGTGAGTTTAAGCAAATAGCATCTTTACACGTAGCGGCGGCAGATATTACTAACGTGTTACCACTGATGAAGGTTGGTGACCAGCTGACAGAATTAGCCGAGATTTTCATAGAACAAGTACTGAAACTGGCGTGGCAGCATCTTGTTTTGAAGTATGGTCGTCCTCCATGCACAACTGGAGATGATTTAAATACTTGTGGCTTTACTGTATTGGCTTATGGCAAGTTTGGTGGCTACGAGTTAGGTTATGGGTCAGACTTAGATTTGGCTTTTTTATATGATAGCAATATAAATAACGGGTTTACTGATGGTGAAAAGCCAATAGAAGCATTGGTCTTTTATACCCGTTTGGCACAGAGGATGATTCACTTGCTAAGCACTGTTACGGCTGGTGGTATTTTATATGAGGTTGACTTGCGGTTGAGGCCGAATGGTCTGTCAGGATTATTGGTGACGGATATATCTGGCTTTAAAGATTACCAACAAGAAGATGCGTGGACATGGGAGCACCAGGCTTTAGTTCGAGCTAGATGTGTGACAGGTGATGAAGTATTATCAAAGCGAATAGAGTCAATTCGTCAACAAATTTTGGGCCAGGAACGTAATTTAGCTATTTTGACAAAAGATGTCAGCAAGATGCGTGCTAAAATGCGTGAGCAGTTAAACAAAAGCACAATAGACTTGTTTGATCTAAAGCAAGGTAAAGGTGGTATTGCTGACATAGAATTTATGGTTCAGTATGCAGTGTTGGCATGGTCTTCAGCAACCCCTGATCTGCTTATTTATACCGATACTATACGTTTGCTTGAGGCGTTAATAGATTCAGGTAAGTTAAGCGGGCATGAGAGTAGTATGCTGGCGGATGCCTATCGTTTTTATCGAAAACTGGCAAATTATTGTATCTTGCAAGAAAAGCCCACTGTAGTGCCGGCTCAGGAAGTGGCTAAGTATCGAACACAAGTAATAGGGATTTGGCTACGTTGGTTTGAGTGAGATCCACGTTTAAGACATGAAATAGAGACTAAAGATTATGGCAGTAGTAACAATGGCAGATCGTGATGGAACCATCTGGTTGGATGGGGAGTTAATTCCTTGGCGTGATGCAAAAGTTCATTTGTTAACGCATACTTTACATTATGGTTTGGGAGTGTTTGAGGGTGTACGTGCATATAAAACGGATCGAGGGCCTGCAATTTTTCGACTGCAAGAGCATACCGATCGTTTATTTCGCAGTGCGAAAATCATGGGAATGGCTATGCCTTTTGATAAAGAAGTCATTAATGAAGCTCAGAAAACAGCAGTGCGTGAAAATAATTTGGAGTCTGGTTACATCAGACCGATGTGTTTTTATGGAAGTGAAGGAATGGGAATACGTGCCGATAACCTAAAAACACACGTTATGGTTGCAGCATGGGAATGGGGTTCATACCTTGGTGAAGAAAATATGACGAACGGGATTCGAGTTAAGACTTCTTCATTTTCTCGTCACCACGTCAATGTTACGATGTGTAAAGCAAAAGCCAACGGCAATTACATGAACTCAATTATGGCTCTACAAGAGGCTGT
>CAJWKF010000059.1 GCA_913042265.1 uncultured Gammaproteobacteria bacterium | reverse complement strand
ACCCACGGGTGCTGTAACTGTTTGGACCTTAGTTTTTGTAGGATTATTTTTTTACAAGTTTAAGAAATATCAGAGCTTTTCTAAACCCCATCCTAGAGACTCTTGAATCCTATACGCCCTCAGAAAAGACTATGGTGCGTCGACCTGAAACAATAATACGATGCTCAATATGAGCTTTTACTGCTCTTGCTAATACTAAACGCTCGATGTCTTTACCAATCATCGCCAGATCTTCTGGGTTATTGTCATGTATAACTCGCTGAATATCTTGCTCAATAATAGGACCTTCGTCCAAATCAGCAGTCGCATAATGAGATGTTGCACCAATGATCTTCACGCCACGGTCATAAGCCTGATGATAAGGCTTTGCCCCTTGGAAAGCAGGTAAGAAGCCATGATGAATATTAATTACACGCCCGATATATTCTTGAACAAACTGCTCAGACAAAATTTGCATATAACGAGCCAAAACAACCAAATCAATATCATACTCAGTCAACAAACTTTTGATACCACTTTCCTGCTCGGCTTTAGTATCTTTGCTGATTGGTAAGTGATAAAAAGGCTTATCGAACTGTTCTGCCATACTAGCCAGCTCATTATGATTACTTATAACTAGCGGGATTTCACAACTTAGCTCTCCTTCCAGCTCCCTCAACAATAGATCGTATGGGCAATGTGATGCCCGCGTTACTAATAGTGCAACCCTGTATGGCTGGTCTGAATAACGGACTGACCATGTTAAATTTATGCTTTTGGCGTACTCTGCGAATTGTTGTTCGAGTGTTGCCTTATCAAGCTGAGAAATATCTTCTAACTTAATTCGCATAAAATACTGACCATGCAAAACATCGGTATATTGCTGACAATGTAAAATATTATATTCACGTGTCGAAAAAAAGCCGGTGATTCCTGCAACTAAGCCTTTTTGATCAGAACATTGAATAAGGAAAACAATGGCATTCATATCTAGGAACGTCCCTTAAAACTGAATTAATAAAGTAAGTCGAACACTATAACGACAAGTGTTTTATTTTGCACCAAGAACTATAAGTTTAACTAAGCTTTCCCAACTAAAGTAATTATATATTCTCAGTCACAAGCATTAAATAAAAAGCTAACACTCAAGCTAGATTAACTCAGCCACTAAAAGGCTTTTCATACGTCCTATTAATGACTCCTATATTAACTATTTAATCATAGTCGAAAAAACTACTAACTGTAGTGAGAAATAAAGCTGGAAATTCAGCATGGATCCAATGGCCTGATTGTTCAATTGTTGTGATATCTACGTTTGTAAAAATCTCTTTTATCATCACCTCATCGCCCTCCTCAATATAATTTGATAAGCCACCACGAAGAAATAAAGTTGGTTTATCAATCACCACTTCTTGGCAGACGGGCTTTAATAGTTGTGAATAGTTGTCTGAGAGGCCTTGAAGATTAATTCGCCATTGAGTTCTGCCATCACTGACAATCAAGTTCATCAGTAAAAACTGCCTAATAGCTTTATCTTTTATCGTGATGGCAAGAGCTTTATCGGCCTCACTACGTTTGTTGACTTGGCTTAAGTCCAAAGATAGTAATTTCTCAAAAATATTACTATGGTTATCAGAATAACGCTTTGGCGCCATATCAACTATAACAAGTCGACGTATGACTTCCGGAGCACGAGCAGCCAATGTCATCGCAACTTTTCCACCAATAGAGTGACCGATAACATCTACTTGCGTTAGACCAAGAGCTTTAATTAATTTAACAACATCACTTGCCATGTCACCATAACTAATTTTTTCACTATGCGGGGATTGGCCATGATTGCGCAAGTCAATGCTAATTACTTGAGCATGTGCAGCTAACTTCTTAGCAAGTCCTCGCCAGTTATCTGAAGAGCCAAATAAGCCATGTAAAATAATTAGCGGCTGTCCACTTCCTTGGCTCTGATGATATAAGTTCATTATTTAGCTCTTTATAAATAGACCCGTTTATAATAGCGAGCTTTTAACTTGTTTGGAGATTTTTATGGAAGATGAAACTGTACTCGTGATGTTAATTCAACAGTACGCTAATCAATATGGTATTACATTCAGCTCCAAACATTTAGATGACCCTGATAAAAAAGCTCAATTGATAAGCCTTATTCAAGAGTCTCTTGCTGGTAAGCGCGGCGTTGTAACGGATGAGGACCTAAATTAAATATAAAAAAGCCATCTTAAAGATGGCTTTTTTCCAAACATTTAAAAGTTTATCTTAATCAACACACTTTTCAAATACTAAGCAGGCATTCGTTCCACCAAAACCAAAACTATTTGACATGATTGTTTTTAAACCAGCATTATCTTTTCGCTCACGAATAATTTTTATGCCATCAGCTTCTGGATCCAAATTATCAATATTAGCCGATGCGGCTATAAAATCATTTTTCATCATCAGTAAACTGTAAATAGCTTCTTGCACACCTGCTGCACCCAAAGAATGTCCAGATAATGATTTAGTCGAGCCTACAATCGGACTCTTATCACCAAACGTCTTCTTGATCGCTCCAAGTTCCGCTAAGTCCCCAACAGGAGTACTTGTACCATGAGCGTTAATATAATCAATCGGTGCTTTTACCGTTGATATTGCTTGCTGCATGCAACGGATTGCACCCTCACCTGATGGTGCCACCATGTCATGGCCATCGGATGTAGCCCCATATCCTGTTAGCTCAGCATAAATTTTAGCCCCACGAGCTTTGGCGTGTTCATATTCTTCAAGAACTAATACACCACCTCCACCGGCGATAACAAACCCATCACGATCGGCATCATATGCTCGAGAAGCATTTTCAGGCTTATCGTTATACTTTGTTGACAAAGCACCCATGGCATCAAACAGCGAACTCATTGTCCAATGTTCTTCTTCAGCACCGCCAGCAAATACAATATCTTGTTTACCTAGCTGGATTTGCTCCATAGCATTACCAATACAGTGTGCACTTGTTGCACAGGCTGAAGACATTGAATAATTAACACCTTTTATTTTGAAAGGTGTTGCAAGACATGCTGATGTAGTGCTGCCCATCACTTGCGTTACACGATAAGGCCCTACTCGGCGTAGGCCTTTGTTTCGTAAAATATCAGCTGCTTCCACTTGATTTGACGATGAAGCACCACCAGAACCCATTACAAGCCCTGTGCGGGGGTTAGAAACCTGCTCTTCAATCAATCCTGCATCTACAATAGCTTGTTGCATAGAAATATAAGCATAGGCCGCAGCATCGCCCATGAAGCGTAGGACTTTCCTATCAATGTGTTCTTTAAAATCAATATCCACCGAGCCAGCAACATGGCTACGAAAGCCCATATCTGCATATTCTTGTTTAAATCGAATACCTGAACGACCTTCTCTTAATGACTCTGTAACTGAAGCTGCATCGAGTCCAATACATGATGTGATACCTAACCCTGTGACAACAACACGTTTCATGTTAGCTTCCTAAAAATTTTCTGTAGATGTGAATAGACCTACGCGTAGATCTTTTGCAGTATAAATTTCTCGCCCATCAACAGAGACTGAACCATCTGCGATTGCGAGAACTAGCTTTCGAGCAACAACTCGTTTTAAATTTATTTTATATGTAACTTTTTTAGCTGTAGGCAAAACTTGTCCCGTGAATTTAACTTCACCCGCACCTAAAGCTCGACCTCGTCCAGGGTTTCCATCCCAAGCTAAGAAAAAACCAACGAGCTGCCACATTGCATCTAATCCTAGACAACCTGGCATGACAGGATCACCCGGGAAATGGCAATCAAAAAACCATAAGTCCGGCGTAATATCCAATTCTGCAATGATTTCACCTTTATCAAACTCCCCACCACTATTTGAAATATGTGTGATTCGACTCATCATCAGCATATTAGGTGTGGGTAATTGTGCATTGCCAGGACCAAACATTTTACCCTGACCGGATTCTAAAAGTTGTTCGTACGTAAACGAAGATTCTTGGCTCATGAAATTCTCTAAAATCGCCTGATACTAGGCAAGTAGCTAATCATATCACGCCCATCGGCAAACAAGAAAAGTTCGTGAAGTATTTCTTAATTTTACAATAAAAAGCAATCATATTAACTTAATAAATATCTGTTTAACTACTAAAATTTAAGACGAGTAAAAGGAGCCAAGATATTTTATAGCCCAACTATTTACGTCTCTTTTCCATATGCTGACGTTTTCCAGCATAAGTAGGAGTTAATTTGTTTTTACGGTTTTTAAATGGGTTTTCACTTTGCTTAAACTCAATCATTACTGGTGTACCGTGAAGTTTTAAGACATCCCTAAAGGTGTTTTCTAAATAGCGACGATAACTTTGCGGAGTCGAACTTGTTTGATTGCCATGAATAATAATCCTGGGAGGGTTTTTTCCGCCCAAATGCGCGTAACGAAATTTGATTCTCCTTCCATGTACTAACGGCGGTTGATGATCTGAGACCGCATCTTCAAGGACTCTAGTTAATCTTGGAGTTTGAAGTTGAGCCATAGCAGACTCGTACGCTTGATTAACTGATTTAAATAATAGTCCTACGCCACTGCCTTCTAATGCAGAAATGAAGTGTGTTTTGGCAAAGCTTAGAAAAGGTAACCGGCGTTCGACATTAGTCGCAACCCACTCACGTTCCGATTTTTCTAGACCATCCCATTTATTGACTGCAATTACTACAGCCCTTCCACTTTCAATGATTAGACCTGCAAGATGGAGGTCTTGCTCAACGATACCTTCATGAGCATCGAGTACTAAAATAACAACATTGGCCTCTTCTAGAGCCTGTAGTGTTTTTACAATGCTAAACTTTTCAAGCATTTCTGATACTTTTGACCGCCTACGTACGCCTGCAGTATCGATTAAAATATATTGTTTATCATTTTTTTCAAAAGGAATATAAATACTGTCTCTTGTCGTACCCGGCTCATCAAATGCTACGACTCGCTCTTCGCCCATAAGACGGTTAATTAGTGTTGATTTACCAACATTAGGTCTTCCCATAATAGCTAAGCGGATCGTATTTGAGTCATCGTGCTTTTCTTCATTTTGATCATCTTGACTGACTACATTAGGCAACTTCTCTTGCAATGTCGTCAGTAAGGTTACAAAACCTCGGTTTTGGGTTGCTGAAATTACTTGAGGTTCGCCCAATCCAAGTGCGTAAAACTCTGCAGCCATTATTTCTTGACGCTCGCCTTCAGATTTATTAACTACTAATATAACCGGTCTATCGGCATTACGTAGTTGTGTTGCCACATCTTGATCTGCTGCTGTAAGACCAGCTCGGCCATCGACCATAAAGAAAATCATATCTGCTTCTTCAATTGCTAACTGTGCTTGTTGGCGCAT
>CAJWKF010000058.1 GCA_913042265.1 uncultured Gammaproteobacteria bacterium | reverse complement strand
CAATCAAGTTTGTTAGTTGAACTAGATGATAATGAAATGCATTTTGCAATGAATCATGTTTGGGCTGAGCCATTAGTTGAGCAGATCCCCAAGGTATTATTAAAAGATTTGCGTCGTAGTAATACTGAATTTCATTTTGAGCGAGAGACTTCTGAATGGTTTGGCAAAGAGGTATATAGCGTAAAGATCCAGATTGACCAGTTTCATCCGAATGCTAGGCAAGAGGTTGTTATGTCGGGCCGATATTGGGTAACCGATATCGGGAGTGGTCAAACGAAAGAAAAAGACTTTTTTTTATCGGATACCTTGACGGAAGATAATTACGGCCATGCTATTGTTAAGATGCGACGTTTAATTACCGTGCTATCTGAAAGTTTAATTCGGTCATTATAGAAATTAAGTAGTCCGTTTTAAAATGTTGATTAACTAAGCTTTTGACATTGTTCTTCTGAGAAGATACTAATGAAAGCTATTTCATTGCTAGTTATTAGCCTGACTTAGCTTTCGTCTTTGATTAGTATGCTTTTAGCAATTGCTTCAGCTACTTTTATACCATCAATTGCTGCTGATAGAATCCCTCCAGCATAACCTGCACCTTCACCAGCAGGATAAAGACCTTTGGTATTTACACTTTGAAAGCTTTTATCACGTTTTATACAGATCGGTGCGGATGAACGTGTTTCTACCCCTGTTAAAATAGCATCTGCCATAGCAAACCCTTTTATTTTTTTATCAAAGGCAGGAATGGCCTCACGAATTGCATCAATGGCAAAAGATGGAAGTACTTTGGACAAATCACCAAGACTTACACCTGGCTGATAGGAGGGCGTAACATTGCCAAGTTCTGTTGAGGGTTTGTCTTGTAAAAAGTCCCCTACAAGTTGAGCTGGAGCTTTGTAATCTCCGCCACCTAGTTTATAGGCTGCTTTCTCTAAATCTCTTTGTAGATCAATACCGGACAAGACGTGTTCCGGATAATCTTGTTCTGGATCAATACCTACAACGATAGCTGCATTGGCATTCCGTTCGTTACGAGAGTATTGCGACATACCGTTAGTAACAATACCCCCATCTTCTGATGCAGCTGCAACAACCGTACCTCCTGGACACATACAAAAGCTATATACGCTACGGCCATTTTTGCAGTGATGCACTAGGTGATAATCAGCTGCGCCCAAAGTCGCATTGCCAGCTTGCTCACCAAAGAGAGCTTCATCAATTACTGATTGAGGGTGTTCAATACGAAATCCAATGGAGAAAGGCTTAGATTCAATATAAACCCCATATTCTAGCAACATCTCAAAAGTGTCCCTAGCGCTGTGCCCAATAGCTAGGATAATGTGTCGGCTATAAAGGCTTTCACCAGTACTAAGAGTTAAGCCAGTAATTTGGCCGCTATCGTCAGGGTTGTGTTCACGATGAATGGTATCTACTTTATGGCCAAAACGAACTTCTCCGCCTAAGGCCGTTATCTCGGCACGCATCTTTTCAACCATGCTCACGAGTCTAAATGTACCAATATGAGGTTTACTTAGCATTAATATTTCTTCGGGAGCTCCAGCTTTTACGAATTCAGCCATTACTTTTCGGCTTAAGAAACGTTTATCTTTGACTTGACTATAGAGCTTCCCATCGGAGAAAGTGCCAGCGCCACCCTCACCAAACTGTACGTTGGATTCAGTATCTATTTTACCTTTTTTCCAAAGGTCCCATGTATCTTTAGTACGCTGCCTTACATCTTGTCCTCGGTCTAGGACAATAGGCTTTAACCCCATTTGAGCGAGTAATAAAGCAGCTAGTATTCCACAGGGTCCAAAACCAATAATAATTGGGCGTTGCTGGTCCTTGGTAGGAAAACTATCTTCAGCTTTACAGGCAAGCTCATAGCTCATGTCAGGGCTTGTTTTAACGAAAGACTGTTGAGAGAACTGTTCTAAAACTTTGGCTTCAGCACTGGCTACTAATACGACATCTAAATGATAAATTAATAATATATTATTTTTTTTTCTAGCATCATAACTACGCTTAAAAATCGTATAACCTAACAATTCATCGCGGTTAATCAATAACTTATCAACGATGGCTTGAATTAATACATCCTCATTATGGTCAAGGGGTGCTTTTACTTCATTGAGTCGTAACATGATGGTTTTCGCTTGTGGAAGAAGGAGACTTTAGAGGCGGCATTCTAGCATGGCTAAAGAAAGAAATTTAAACAAACAGACCAGCACTATAGCCAGATGACCAAGCCCATTGAAAGTTATAGCCGCCGAGGTGACCAGTAACATCGAGTACCTCGCCAATAAAGTAAAGACCAGGATGTTGATTTACTTCCATAGTCTTAGAGCTAATGCCATCCGTATCGATGCCACCCAATGTAACTTCTGCTTTACGGTACCCTTCTGTTGTAGAGGGTTTTAATACCCAATGATTTAGCATACTACCGATTGCTATGAGTTGTTTGTCAGTATAGTCCGCCAGTGATAACTGAGAACTTTCGGGCCACAAGCGCAATTGAAGTTCCCTTATGAGTGGCTTAGGGAGCTGAGGAGTCAAAATAGTGTTAAGTTGATTTTTAGGGTGCTCTTTTTTCATTTTTAACAACCAATTTGCAGCATCTCTATTTGGCAGCAAATTAATGTGGACAGTGTCACCGGGTTGCCAATAATTTGAAATTTGTAGAATAACAGGCCCACTAAGCCCACGATGAGTGAACAACATACTTTCAGTAAAACTCTGTTTGTTACAAGATGCGGTGACTTCTACAGAAAGACCTGAAAGGCTTTCACAAAAGGGTTTCATGTCGTCACTAAACATAAAGGGTACGAGACCTGCCTGTCGAGATATAATATTTAAGCCGAATTGCTCCGCAATATCATAGCCCATACCACTTCCACCTAATGAGGGGATAGAAAGGGCGCCGGTTGCTACAACCAGTGATTGGCAACTGAGCTTATAGGGAGACTCATCATGAGAGAATTGAACGTTATAACGTTGGTTATTTTCATCTGGATTTTCATTGCTGGAAAGATCTTCAAGCTTAAGAGAACTGACTTTTTCAATCTCACAATCCGTTTTAATGATAACGTCCCCTTGAGAACACTCTTCAAGCAGGATATTGAGAATGTCTTTGGCAGAATCTAAGCAGAATAATTGGTTATGTTTACGTTGTTCATAGTTAATATTGTGACGTTCTACCATCTCAATAAAGTCCCATTGAGTATATCGCTTTAAAGCGGCTTTACTAAAGTGCTTGTTTTGGGATATGAAGTTATCAGCCTCGACGAACTGGTTGGTGAAATTACATTTGCCACCACCTGACATTAAAATCTTTTTCCCAACCTTATTTGAGCGCTCTAGAATTAGTACCTTTCTACCGAGTTTGGCCGCGGTAATAGCACACATTAAGCCCGCTGCACCAGCACCTAGAATAATTACATCAAAGTATGAAGATAAAGGCGACACGGAATTATTTAGAACAGTTTTTTGTAGTTATAAAGTATATTAATACTGTACTGTAATACACTGATATTATTGGCTTAATAGTGATTTTATTTTTTTTGACGCTGGCGATATAAATCAATCATATGTAGTCTGTCAGCTACTTTTACTTTCCAAGCATCAGCTAACTCTGGGATAGCTACCGCCGCCCTCATAACTTTTTCTTGGTTAGGGAATTTACTGTCAAAGTGTGCCCTGAACAAATCTTTAACTGAAATATTTGCGGGATGTTTATAAATAATTTCAACTTCACTATTTGGGCTGATTGTCCCTGTCTGAATAACTCGGAAATAGACCCCAGTATAGGCATGTGCGATAAATTTATTTAACATAGACATATCTTTAAATTCAAAGCTAATTTTGTAGCAAGGAATTCTAGGCTGGCTTACTTCGAGTATACAGTCATTGATCTGTAATTTATCACCGATGGCTATATCATCTTCATTTAGACCGCTTATACTCAAGTTCTCACCAAACTTGCCATAATCAATATGCTCAAGATTAAGTGTGTTTTTCCAGTACTCATGATGGTCAGGTGAAAAGCCATAAAGAGCCTTATCATCACCACCGTGGTTCATTAGATCGGCTTGTTTATCGCCTTGTATATTAGTTTTATTGACGACACTATTTCCATCCACAGGTTTTTTTAAAAAAGCCGTGGTGACAAATTTGAAACGAAAGCGTTTTAGTTTAGGTTTTGAGACGTTAACAGACAGTAATTTCATTGCTTTTAATGACCTTGAATATATAACTACATGTATTGTAGCTGATTAATCATCTTATTCGGGCATTTTTAGAATATCAAAACTTTATTTAATAAGGACATTGAAGAATCTGATACTGGTTGAGTAGTAATCATTCATGTTTTTTTATAAGAATTATAACTATACAGAATGTCATGAAGCAGTTTTAAGAGCATCAAGGTGAGGTTTATCCAGGAATTTTAATTTATAAGTGGATAAGTGAAAATATAAGGTACAGTTAGTAACTATTTAACAAGAATTGCGAAATGGTGAGTTTTATGAGTAAGGTTGGCCTTATATGGTTTAGAAATGATCTGCGAATTGCTGATAATTCTTCTTTAGTTAAAGCAATGTCAGAAAACGAACAAGTGATTGCTATTTTTTGTTTTGATCCAAGCTCTTTTGAAGTAGGAAAGTTTGGTTTTCGAAAAATTGATAAATATAGAGCAAAATTTCTACTTGAAACAGTAACAGAATTAAAAGAGAACCTAAATAAACTAAATATCACATTACATGTATATCATGAAAAGCCTCAAGAAATGGTCACGAATTTAGTGAATCAATACAATGTAAATAAAGTTTACCTACAAAAAGAATGGACTCCTGAAGAGGTGGATTCATTCCTTAAAGTAAAAGAGCACTTAAAGAATATACATGTGGACTGGGTTGAAACATATGACCAGTTCCTTTTCCATCCAGATGATCTACCATTAGAAATTCAAGATATCCCTAAAGTTTTCACACATTTCAGGAAACAGTGTGAAAAATCTGTTTCAGTTAGGTTGCCAGTAGCAACAAAGACAATGTTACCTGAAAACAAAGTATCGAGTGCTACTCATGTACCAACGCTGGTAGAGCTTGGATTTCAAAATTTCACAATAGATCATCGGACGGCATTTCCTTTTAAAGGTGGAGAAAATGAGGGGAGGGCGAGGATGCAAAATTACTTTTGGGAGACTAGAAGCCTATCTTATTATAAAAAAACTAGAAATGGGCTCTTAGGTATTGATTACAGCTCCAAGCTCTCTGCCTGGCTTGCTAATGGGAGCCTTTCTCCACGGACTATTTATTTTGAGATATTAAAGTATGAACAAGATGTAGAGCAAAATGAAAGCACTTATTGGCTTATTTTTGAACTAATGTGGAGAGATTTTTTTAAATATATCTCTATGAAGCATGGCAGTGAGCTCTTCAAATTAGGAGGCATTCTTCAAAAAAAATATAAGTGGTCTATCGA
>CAJWKF010000057.1 GCA_913042265.1 uncultured Gammaproteobacteria bacterium | reverse complement strand
GGTGAACAACGCCACTATGCTTAAGACATACTACTCATGTTGAAATATTTGTTCATTACAATCTTGGTGATTGTGTTTGACCAAGCCAGTAAGTGGCTTATGATGTCGTGGTTATCATTATACGAAACTGTCGCTGTTATGCCGTACTTTAATTTGACTATGGCTCATAACGAAGGTGCAGCATTTAGCTTTTTAGCTCAAGCAGGTGGCTGGCAACGTTGGTTTTTTATTGGGCTGGCATTGATTATTAGTGCATTGCTGTTGGTTTGGTTAGCAAAATTAAAACCAACAGAAAAACTAGAGGCGATTTCACTAAGCTTGATTTTGGGGGGTGCTATAGGTAATGTCATCGACCGAATTTCATACGGTTATGTTGTCGATTTCATAGATCTTTATATAGGTCAAAATCATTGGCCAGTTTTCAATATCGCAGATTCTGCCATTTGTATTGGCGCCATACTATTAATCGCGGATAGTTTTAAGTCAGAAACAGCATGAGTATCTGTGATTTAGCACTCCCTAATATTACTGCTATACAAGCCTATCAGCCTGGCAAGCCTATTGAAGAGCTGGAGCGCGAATTAGGTATCAGTAATATTATCAAGTTAGCTTCAAATGAAAATCCACTAGGGCCCTCACCGGCAGTATTATCAGCTATCGCTGAGGCAAGTAAACACATCTGTCTCTACCCTGATGGGAATGGTTTTAGCCTCAAAAATGCATTAGCTCAAAAACATCAACTGAATATTAATCAGGTGACCTTAGGTAACGGTTCAAATGATGTGCTGGAATTGTTGGCACGTAGTTTCGTATCGTCGTCAGATGAAGTGATCTTTTCACAATTTGCTTTTGCTGTATACGCACTTCTTATTCAGGCGATAGGAGCAATACCAGTAATCTCTCCTGCCCTCGATTATGGTCACGATTTGGATGCAATGAAGAAGTTAATTACCAATAAGACCAAACTAATTTTTATTGCTAATCCGAATAACCCAACTGGAACAGTCTTAGCGCCTGAGAAAATTAAAGTTTTTATGAAGTCTATTCCGAGTAAGGTGATAGTGGTGTTAGATGAAGCGTATACCGAGTACACGACACAAACTGTTAATACAATAGATTGGCTTGATACCTACCCAAACTTAGTTATCACACGTACTTTTTCAAAAGCTTATGGTTTAGCGGGGTTAAGAGTGGGCTATAGCCTCTCGCATTTTGATGTAGCGAATATTATAAATCGAATTCGGCAACCTTTTAATGTTAATAGTTTTGCATTAGCTGCTGCAACAGTTGCATTGATGGATAATGACTATATAGTAAAGACAAAAGAGCTCAATGATGCTGGAATGCAGCAGTTTAAATTGGGTCTTAGTAACTTAGGAATAGATTTTATCCCCTCGAAAGGTAATTTCATTTGTGTCAATGTAGCAACTGATGCCGGACGTGTATTTGAGGCTTTGTTACAACAAGGAGTTATCACACGGCCAATTGGTAGCTACGGTCTGCCACAACATCTTCGGATTAGTATTGGCCAAACATCTGAAAATGAACGCTGTCTTAATGCTTTAGCCACAACATTAGAGTTAAATTATGATTAATCGTCTGGCAATAATTGGAATAGGTTTAATTGGTGGTTCACTTTCACTAGCACTTAAGCAATCAGGCAGTGTAAAACACGTTGTTGGTTTTTCTAGAAAGGCCTCAACACGAAGCGAAGCGTTGTCGTTAGGTGTTATTGATTCGGCTGTAAGTAGTATAGCGGACGCTATACAGAATGCAGATATAGTAGTTTTAGCGGTACCTGTGGGTGCAATAGCTGATGCTTTGATAAGCATAGCGCCATATGTGAAAGATAATATGATTATCACAGATGTAGGTAGCGTAAAATCCCAAGTTGTGGATGCAGCTAAATTAGCTCTGGGTGATAAGTTTAGACAGTTTGTACCTGGACACCCCATTGCAGGTACTGAAAAAAATGGTCCAGCGGCTGCGTTTGCTGAACTATATCAAGAGCACAGAGTGGTTTTAACGCCAACAGAACAAACTGATGAAGTAGCTATAAAGAAAGTTCGTAATATGTGGAAAGCAGCCGGTGCTGAAGTGTCAATAATGACAGCAGAACATCACGATGATGTATTAGCGGCAACTAGTCATTTGCCACATCTTTTAGCCTTTAATTTAGTTGATATGCTAGCAGAGGGGGGTGGTGATGTAGCTGAGGTTTTACGCTATGCTGCTGGTGGGTTTAGAGATTTTTCGCGTATAGCATCAAGTGATCCAGAGATGTGGAGAGATATTTCTCTAACCAATAGCACTGCAATTCTTAGTCTTTTGAAGAAATATCAGCATCAAATGAGCTTATTACAACAAGCGATAGAACAGCAAGATGCTGATTATCTAATAGCAGTTTTTGAACGTGCGAAACAAGCACGAGATACTTGTTTCAATGAGCAAAATTTAAAGGATAGCAGTGAAGTGTGACTATGTGGGATGGATAAAAGTTTGAGTGCGAAAGAAGAAATTAAATATATTGTTCAGCCAGGTGGAAAACTGATTGGAACAATACGTGTGCCAGGAGATAAATCGATTTCGCATCGAGCTATAATGTTAAGTGCCATAGCTGATGGCGTAACAGAAATTACGGGTTTCTTAGAAGGTGAAGATGCCTTAGCTACTTTATCAGCCTTTAGAAAAATGGGAGTTATGATAGAGGGTCCCAAAAATGGACGTGTAACAGTTCATGGTGTTGGAATGCATGGCTTATCATTACCCGAAGATACACTAGATTTAGGGAACTCTGGTACATCAATACGACTACTTTGCGGTTTATTAGCTGGCCAAAAATTTAATACCATTTTAAAAGGAGATGATTCTCTCGCTAAGCGGCCTATGGGCCGAGTAATTGATCCTTTAACCGAGATGGGTGCAGTTATTGGGAGTGATGAAGGCAAAGTGCCATTACATTTAGAAGGCGGAAAGGTCTTATCTGCGATTACATATGAATTACCAATGGCAAGTGCACAAGTAAAATCGTGCTTATTGCTCGCAGGGATGTATGCGAAAGGCAAAACAACTATTACGGAACCAGCACCCACACGTGACCACTCAGAGAAAATGTTGGCAGGTATGGGTTATCCGATAGAAGTTGATGGAAATAAAGTGATAATTGAAGGCGGTGGTAAACTTTCAGCAACGGGGATCGATATACCTTCAGATATATCATCTGCAACATTTTTTATTGTCGGTGCTACTATTGCAAAAGGATCAGATGTAACCTTAAAACATGTTGGTATTAACCCGACTCGTACAGGTGTGATAAATATCCTACTTCAGATGGGAGCTGATATTACAATCAGTAATGAGAGAGAAACAGGTGGTGAACCTGTTGCAGATATTCGTGTTCGTTACGCAGTATTGAAAGGGATTGATATTCCTGTTGGGCAAGTGCCTTTAGCTATTGATGAGTTCCCCGCTATCTTTATCGCAGCAGCGTGCGCAGAGGGCGTAACAGTGTTAACAGGTGCAGAAGAGTTACGTGTAAAAGAAAGTGATCGCATAAAAGCAATGGCTGATGGTTTGAAATTACTAGGCATTGATGCGTCTGCGACCCATGATGGCATGATTATTTATGGAGGGTTGATAGGATCTGGTGAGGTAGATAGTTTAGGTGATCATCGTATTGCAATGTCATTTGCTATAGCAGGCTTACAAGCTGGCGGTACTATTGTGATTAGAAACTGTATAAATGTAAAAACCTCATTTCCTAATTTTGTCGAACTGGCCACACATGTCGGCTTGGCAATTGAAGAACACGATGATTGATATTCCTGTCTTGACTATTGATGGACCAAGTGGCTCAGGAAAAGGGACAGTTGCTCAACTCATGGCAAAAGACTTAGGGTGGCATTATTTAGATAGTGGTGCTCTTTATAGGGTATTAGCACAAGCATCCATTAAACACGGTGTTGAGTTGGGAGATGAGTCCTCGATAAGTACTTTAGCTAAAAACTTAGATGTAGTATTTTTAGTTAAAAGTGGCGAGCTAGAAGTTTTATTAGAAGGGTGGAATGTCACTACGTTGATACGTAGTGAGCAGGCAGGTAACGCGGCTTCAAAAGTTGCTGCATTACCTTTAGTTCGAAATGCTTTACTTGAGCGTCAGCGTGACTTTAGACAGCTTCCCGGTTTAGTAACTGATGGCAGAGATATGGGTACGGTAGTATTTCCTGATGCATCATATAAAATATTTTTAAATGCCAGTGCCGAGGTGCGAGGACAAAGAAGGTATAAGCAGTTGAAAGAAAAAGGAATTGAGTGTAATATTTCCGATCTTATTACTGAAATTTCTGAGAGGGATGAGCGAGATCGTAATCGCACAGTAGCGCCGCTAAGGCCTGCTACTGATGCTATACAGCTAGATTCAACTAGTTTGGGAATTGAAAGTGTATTTGATCGCGTCAGAGCAATATTGCGCTGACAGATAATAGGTGCTTATCTTTTAATGATGGAAGATAGGTTTTTTTTACTTCCTGCGTTAAGCAGGTATTAAGGGCGATTTTACTACTTAAGTAAAATCAAGGGTATTAATAATGAGCGAAAGCTTTGCTGAACTCTTTGAAGAGAGTCTAAATTCCACACCAATGCAAACGGGTAAGATCGTATCTGGCATGGTAGTAAGTGTTAGTTCCGATGTGGTTATGGTCAATGCTGGTTTAAAATCAGAAGGTGCCATTCCTGCCGAAGAATTTCAAAACGAAAAAGGTGAAGTCACTGTTGTAGTTGGTGACATCGTTGATGTAGCATTAGAAACATTAGAAGATGGTTTCGGTGCGACACAATTATCACGCGAAAAAGCCAAAGCAGCAGAGGCATGGATTAAGCTGGAACATGCATTTGAAGCTAATGAAACTGTTATCGGTGTTATGACTGGTAAAGTAAAAGGTGGTTTTACTGTCGAGCTTGAAAATGTACGTGCATTTTTACCCGGTTCGTTGGTAGATGTTCGCCCAATTCGTGATACGACGCATTTGGAAGGCAAAGAACTTGAGTTCAAACTAATCAAACTGGATCGTCCTCGTAATAACATTGTTGTTTCTCGTCGCGCAATTATGGAAGCTGAAAACAGTGTTGAACGAGATGCTCTTCTGGAGGAATTAGAAGAAGGTAAAAATGTTAAAGGTGTAGTTAAAAACCTAACAGATTATGGTGCTTTTGTTGATCTTGGTGGTATTGATGGACTCCTACATATCACAGATATGGCATGGAAACGTGTAAAACATCCGTCTGAGGTAGTTGCAATTGGCGACGAAATCGAAGTACAAGTATTAAAGTTTGATAAAGAGCGTGAACGAGTATCTTTAGGCCTCAAACAAATGGGCGATGATCCTTGGAAAGATATTGCAAATCGCTACCCAAATAGTAGTCGTATTCAAGGTAAAGTCACTAATATTGCAGACTATGGTTGTTTCGTAGAAATCGAAGATGGTGTAGAAGGTTTAGTACACATGTCTGAAATGGATTGGACTAATAAAAATGTTCATCCATCAAAATTAGTACAGCTTGGTGACGAAGTCGGTGTAATGGTTTTAGATATTGATGCTGATCGTCGACGAATTTCATTAGGAATGAAACAGTGTCAATCAAATCCTTGGGAAGAGTTTTCAATGACTCA
>CAJWKF010000056.1 GCA_913042265.1 uncultured Gammaproteobacteria bacterium | reverse complement strand
TTGAAGGAGCGTGGATTGATATTGGCTCTAGTGGGCAACAAATTCATTTAATGAAATTAACTAACCCTGACCCGAAAGATGGTCGTCCCGACCATGGAGGGAGAGATAGACATATTGCACTTGTCGTTGAGGATATTGTTAAGCTGGAGAAGCGGTTAACAGATGCAAATGTTGAGTTCACGCGAAGTAAATCAGGAAGGGCAGCTTTCTTTTGTCGTGACCCTGATGGTAATGCATTAGAATTTTCAGAAAAATTCATTTTTAATATCTAGTGTTCTTGTGCATTCATGGAGTTAGAGACTTACACCTATTTTTTGTGGATAACTTTGTGGATAAAAAAATAAAAAGGCCTAAGTGATTATTTCTTATAACAAAAACTCAGATTAGCTAAGTATATATCAGTTATAAAAAAATGCATAAAAATCAGCACTTTACGATAGTTTTTAGTACTTTCAATGACTTAGCGCTGATAACTAATAGAGTTGTGTGATTGTGATGGTAAATCCTGAACAACTTTTTAATAGAAGTAACTAGATTAGGCTGCTGAAGGGACTTCACCTTTAAAATTTTTTCAGACTTTTAGAAACTTTTTGAAATATTACCAACCACATGACTTTGCCAAATATTACTAGTGTCAACATCGTTGGAAACGTTTGTATCGTGATAGCTGAGACTGGCCTTCCAACCGCCTGGGAAAATTTTTGATACACCAATATTTGTGTACATCCAATCACCGACGGCAATAAACTGTGGCTTGTTAAAGGCTTGGTAACCAAGAGTTGCATTGACAGACCAATCATTGCCTAGTTGATATGTTGGTGTAATGGCGGTTGCATAGCCATACACAGGCGCACCATTACCATTAGTACTTTTTGCGTCTTTTGTACCAAACCAAGCATCCAATGTATGCGTAAACTCAACATAGATATTTAGGTTTTTAGTGACATCCTTATTGGCTGTAAACCAAAGTTCAGTATAGTTAGGCTGCCCTATGCCATCTTCATGATAAATGTAGTGCCAAACGAAAACATTATAATTGAAATTTACTCCTGCGATTTCCGTAGTGCCGAGCTTACCAACATATGGTCCCGATTCTGCATAAATATCTGGTGCGATATCGAATTTGTTAGTTGCAGCCCAGTAGCCAACATAAAGGCCTGTATCAGCGTGTGTCCAAGTCAATAAACCCTGAAGAGATAAGATATCGCTATTTTGTGTTTCAGAGTTACCTCTGAACATTCGCTCGTTACCAAATTCGAGCCAGCCCGTGAAATCACCACCTAAGAAATCAGACTCATTATTCTCAGTATTTAACTCATAGGCATTGGCATTCAATGTGATGAGTGCTGCTAGAAAAAAAAAAGCTGATTTTATGAAGTGCTTCATGGTGATTCAATCTCCTAAGAACTATATAATAATTAGTAAATGTTATTTTTTAGTTCTAGATTTTTATTAGGCGAAAGGCCAGTACCCGTAGAGATAAGCCCAGCCTGTAACAGCCACTTCAATGCCGACAAAAAATGTACTGAAAATAGTAACAGCCATGATATCAGTGTTTTTCTTAGCAAGTAGTAAGTAAAATAAGAACCATAGAAAGCCGAAGGTTATCCATTCAAAAGTCCATCCCAAATCTCCAGCAATAAAAGCATGGTATGCATATGGAATGGTAGTGAGAGAAACGAGGCCACAGTAGTAGCCTAACGCACGCTGATCCTCAGCGCCTCGAAGAGCATTAATACCAATCCAAATATAGGTGATGGCAAATAACATACCGCCTGCAGATAGCGGATAGTCTTTTTGGACAAAACCATAAAAGAGTGCTGAGATAAAAGCAAGTAAACCTACGATGAGATTGAAGACACCAACATCTTTGGAGTCAACTTTATCTTGCAACCACATTGCATTAATAATGAGTATAAATCCTATAAATAATAGTGGAACACCTGTTATAGAACCTGTCATAAGAAACTCCTGATATAACCGAACCAAACATGACTAACCTGATTTACTATTTAATCACTTATTTCAGATTGGACCCTAAATAGAGATCTGTCAATAACTTAGGTGAGGTTCAATACACTCTATGGCCGATTGAATGTTTTATTAACATGAGGCACTTTATGTATTTAATGAGCAAATGGCAGTATCTAAACACCTAATGTTTAATTAAGTTGGGTGAGGTGCTATTAAGATCTGAATAGAAATCTTTGTCAGAAAATATTTCGCGATGAAGCTCTAGGTCTTTAAAGTTGAATAGTTCATTATCTGCTAATTGGGATGGTGAAATATTCTGTAGGCTACGAAAGATATTATCAAGCCGGCCGGGTTGTTGCTTTTCCCAACCTTGCAACATCTCTTTAATTACTTGGCGCTGAAGGTTGTCTTGTGAGCCACATAGATTACAGGGGATAATTGGAAATTTATGCCATCCAGAATATTTAGCTATATCAGATTCGCTCACATAACACAGTGGCCGAATAAGGATATTTTTTTTGTCATCACTGAGCAATTTTGGTGGCATCGCTTCAATTTTACTGCTATAAAACATATTAAGAAAAGTAGTTTCGATAATATCATCACGATGATGTCCTAATGCAATCTTTGTGATGTCATTTTGTTTAGCCCAAGCATAGAGTGCCCCACGGCGTAATCGTGAGCAGATACCACAAGTAGTCTTCCCTTCTGGTATGACTTTTTTTACAATGCTGTAAGTATCTTTTTCGATGATATGGAATGGTGCATCAATAGAGGTAAGGTAATCAGGGAGGACATGTTCTGGGAAGCCGGGTTGTTTTTGGTCAAGGTTAACCGCTATCAATTCAAACTTTATAGGTGCATGTTTTTGCATACTCATCAAAAGATTAAGCAAAGTATAGCTATCTTTACCACCGGAGAGGCAAACCATAATTTTATCGCCCTCTTGAATCATATTGTAGTCAGCAATGGCCTTGCCTGCCAGATGTCGTAGGCGCTTATGTAACTTATTTATCTCTTTGGTTTGTTGACTCGTTCTTGGTGTTACATCAATCATTCAGATAAGACCAGAGAATGGTTGCACAGAGACTATGCTATTAGCTGCTAGGCCCTCACATTGTTCATCTAGCAAGATAAAGCAGTTGGCATTACTCATTGAGCTTAAGATTCCAGATCCTTGGCTACCTGTAGTTTTAACTTTTGTTTGACCATCGCTATCTGTAAACAAAATACCGCGCTGGTATTCAAAGCGACCAGGTCGTTTGCGAATTTTGTCAGTACAGGTAACTTGGAGTGTGATGGAGTCAGGTTGGGATTCACCCATAAGTCTGCGTAGAGCGGGAGTAACAAATTGATAAAAAGTGACCATGACGGAGACGGGGTTACCCGGCAAACCAAAAAAAAGTGAGTTGTTAATTTTCCCAAAAGCAAGAGGTCGGCCAGGACGCATGGCAATTTTCCAGAAATCAACCTGACCTAGTTCTGCTAACATTTCTTTAACGTAATCGGCATCTCCAACGGAGACACCACCAGAGGTGATGACAACATCTGCTTGTCGCGCTGCATCAGCAAGTGTCTGGCGAAGTATGGCTTTTTGATCAGGGACCACGCCCATATCGAGTATTTCAACTCCTAAGCGTGTGAGCATACCAAAGAGGGTATATCGATTGCTGTCATAGATTTGTCCAATTTCAAGTGATTCCCCCGTAGATTTAAGTTCATCACCGGTGGAGAAAAAGGCTACACGTAGTCGGCGGATGACATTAACATCGGCAATACCAAGTGAGGAAAGAAGGCCAATATCAGAGGGTACAAGACGTCGGCCAGCAGTTAGTACAACAGCTCCAGTTTTTATATCTTCACCAATATATCGAACATGTTGACCTTTACGATGTTGGCCATGAATTGAAATGGTGTCATTACTAATATCTACTTGTTCTTGCATAATGATGGTGTCGCATTGAGTGGGCACGACGGCACCAGTCATTATGCGAATACATTCACCACTATTTATCTTTCCATTAAAAGGTTTACCTGCAAAGGCTGTGCCTACTTGTTTAAGATCGAATGATTCATCAATAATATCATCGCTTCTTACGGCATAACCATCCATTGCTGAATTGTTATGTGCTGGAACATTGATGGGCGAAACAATATCTTGGTACAAGACACGGTCAAGAGCATCCCTAATAGGATAACGCTGCCATGAGTTAAGTGGTTTTATTAGTGCAGAAATTCGTTCTCTTGCAGCATCGATACTGAGTCTATTTTTATCTTCAGGATCAGCGCAACTGGGTTGTGGAATAAATTTTGACATAGCTTCAAGAAGTCCAATGAGCAATAAAGTGTTCTATATATTTTGCAATGGCATCAATATCGTTAAGATCAAGATGATCGATTGTATGCTCTGTTTGAGATTTTTGGTCGCTAGCTATCGCAATAATGGAGTCATCCTCTGGGTAGAGTAGTGGTTTTCCTAGACTAGGACGATGTAATTCAATTTTAGAAAATTGTTCATCTTTAAAACCTTCGACCAAGATAACATTAATTGTAGTTGTATCAAGCCGAGGCAATACATCAGCAAGTCTTAGGTCAGTGCTATTTGTTTGCATTAGTGCCATCAGGCAGCTAGAAGTAATTAACGTTTGTTGTGCCCCTGCTTTGCGAATCTGATAGCTATCTTTGCCGGGAACATCGACTTCAAACTTATGATGCGCATGTTTTATAACGGCGACTTCAATACCTTTAGCCTTGAGCAAAGGGATCAGCTGCGTTAGTAATGTAGTTTTACCTGTACCGCTAAAAGCAGAAAAGCCAATAATTGGCAATGGTGAGACTATTGGTTTTAAATGTTCTGAAATATCTTCTGGGTGATTAAAGTTAATAAAGCTATCAGGTTGATCTGAAAAATCAACTTCTGCTAATTTATGTTGTTCAAACCAGAGGTCAATTTTTCTGTCGCCCTGTTTAAGAAAACGCTCAAGATCATCTCTCAAGTTACAGTTTATCAGGCAAAAAACTGGCTGAGTGCGATTACCATCATGGGCTACAGCAATATCAGCCTGATTTATTAACAAGACTTCCATCATTCTTTGACGAAGCTCAGTTGAAATTGTAGGCGAGTCACAAGGTGCAGTAAGGATATAATCTGACTTAGTTGCTTTCATTGCACTATACATACCTGCAAGAGGGCCGCAAAACCCTGACAAGCTGTCCAGAATAACGGGGTACCCGAATTGCTGATAGCGCTCTACATTACGATTGGCATTGATAACGAGACTGTCAACTTGCGTTGATAGTGTGTTGATGATGTGTTGAATCAAAGGTTGCTGCTGGTACATGAGCAGCCCTTTGTCTAGGCCACCCATACGTTGGCCTTGGCCGCCAGCTAAAATAACACCAGTGACAGAGTGTGCTTTGGTTGTATTCATTACCATTTGTAGTTATTCAGCTCTTTATTGGAAGCATACTAAAAGCATGCAATACAGTAGTTATTATACTGCTAAATATTGCTATCGCACGAGCCGATGTATCACAAAGTATCAGATTAAGTCTCTTCAGTAGTAATTTGGATATACAAATTGAGTCTAAATAGCAGACTTTTTAATTTGGTGAAATGATTTACATGAAGAGATATTAATAGCATCTCGATGGCTAATGCCAATATATGAGCTAAAGCTACGAATTACGATATTGATTTAATGA
>CAJWKF010000055.1 GCA_913042265.1 uncultured Gammaproteobacteria bacterium | reverse complement strand
TTGCTAACAAATGCTGCTGACCAATGTAGCCCTCAAGATCTGTTGGCCGCATCCTGTCTGCCAATGGTCGACTCGTAGGAATTTCAACTTGTTCAAACAGGCTCATAATTGTAAGTCACCGACTACGTCAATTCCTTCCGGTACTATAAAAACAAATGTTTTCTCATCTAATTGAGTGTTTTCTGAAGTACCACTAAAAGTTAGACGCGTATATTGGTCAAAGCTATCACGCATTATCATTTGCTGTAAGCCCCGGTTATCAAATGCAAAGCGTACTGATTGAAAGTTTGAATCTGCACCTTTAGGAACTAGCTCAACCCATTGATAACCATCATTGGATGTTAGGTCAATTACTTGATATTTTTCATCAGGTAAGGTTTCACCTGATAACAGGGCGGCTGGGGTATCTATTAAAGCTTCCTGTTGAGCCATAACAGTTACTTGCTCTAAATCTACATCATAAAACCAAATCCGCAGACCATCTGCCACAATTTCTTGTGGATACGGGTTGCGATAATCCCAACGAAACTTACCGGGACGTTCAAGTGTAAACTCCCCATTTGCTATTTCAATAACCTCACCTTTAGGGCCTAAAGTTACTTGCTCGAACTGCGCTTTAAAAGTTACTACTGATTGTAAAAATATTGTTAACTTTTCTGAAGCTAAATCTCCCGCTAAAACTGTTTGTGATAAGAATAATGACAAAGCCAGCAATACCGACTGTACTATTTTTTTACTATTCATAACAATCCTCAGGATAGTAGTGTTGCTTGATAACTTTCCATTCAGACCACGATTCAAGTTGAATGCTCGTTACCTATAAAAAAACCATGCTTCCTAATCACGAGTCGGTGGTGCAATAACTTCACGGCTTCCATTCGCCCGCATTGCTGTAACTACACCGGCTGCTTCCATTGCTTCAACTATCCTTGAAGCACGGTTGTAACCAATTTTCAAACGTCTCTGTACACCTGAGACAGAAGCTCTCCTAGATTCCGTTACTAACTTTACAGCCTGATCATATAGAGGGTCAGACTCACCATCACTGGCATCAGTTATGCCCGAGCTATTTTCATCCTCTTCCAAACCTTGTGTGATTTCTTCCAAATAGTTTGGGGAACCACTCTCTTTCAAGAATTTGACGACCGCATGGACTTCGTGATCATCTACAAAGGCTCCATGAATTCGCTCTGGTAAACCAGAACCCGGAGGCAGATAAAGCATATCGCCTTGCCCCAGTAATTGCTCAGCTCCCATTTGGTCCAAAATTGTTCGTGAATCAATACGTGATGAAACTTGGAAGGCCATCCGCGTTGGAATATTCGCTTTAATTAAGCCAGTGATAACATCAACAGAAGGACGCTGAGTAGCTAAAATAAGGTGAATACCAGATGCTCTTGCCTTTTGAGCCAAACGTGCGATCAATTCTTCAACTTGTTTTCCTACCACCATCATCATATCTGCTAATTCATCTATGATAACCACTATAAAAGGCAAGGGTTCAAGAGTTACTGCAGGCTCCCCAGGCACCAGATCAACGGTCGGATCAATAATCGGCTCCCCTCGCTCAATAGCATCTTTTACTTTCTTGTTAAACCCAGTGATATTACGCACACCCATCGCCGCCATCAGAGGATAACGCCTTTCCATTTCAGCAACACACCAGCGAAGAGCATTGGCAGCTTCTTTCATGTCCGTCACAACTGGTGTCAATAAGTGAGGGATGTCCTCATAAACTGATAACTCCAGCATCTTGGGGTCAACCATTATCATACGCACCTGTTCAGGCGTAGCTTTATAAAGTAAACTCAAAATCATCGCATTTACAGCAACAGATTTGCCTGAACCTGTAGTCCCTGCAACTAGTAAATGCGGCATTTTTTCCAAATCAGCAGTAACTGGACGTCCAGCAATGTCCTTGCCGAGCGCTATTTCTAATACTGATTTACTGTTTTCATAATCAGCGCTAGCCAAAATTTCTCTTAAACGAACGATATCTCGATGTTCATTTGGAATTTCTATCCCCACTAGAGGTTTACCCGGTATTACCTCCACTACTCGCACACTAGTAATAGACATCGCTCTAGCCAAATCTTTAGCCAGCCCTGAAATCCGACTTACCTTTATGCCAGGAGCAGGTTGTAGCTCAAATCGAGTAACAACAGGTCCTGGTTGAACTTCAACAACTTCTACTTCAACACCGAAGTCTTTTAATTTTAATTCAACCTGGCGTGATAGAGCTTGTAAAACATTTTCACTATAGCCCCCTTTACTATCACTAGGCATGTCTAGTATCGCCAAAGCAGGCATTGCGCCTTCCACATGAGACTCAAAGAGTGGAACTTGACGCTCTTTTTCTTCGCGTAAGCTTTGTTGTGGCCTGTCCAGTGTAGGTTCTAGTCGAACTTTGGCTGGTTTAGCCAGACTAGTACTTTTAGCCTTAAAGATCTCAGCCCTCTCAAACTTGACTTGCTTTGATGCAAGTTGCGCTTTTGTTTCTCTCAGCCAGCGAGCAACATAGGTCATCATTGTTAAGGCCATCGCACCTAATTTATCAACAATTCTTAGCCAGGAAAGGCCTGTGAATAGAGTGATACCCGTCAACAAAATAGCCAGTAAGAGTAATGTCGTGCCTGATGCACCAAAAACAGACACAAAACCATTACCAACAAGTTCTCCTAATACTCCACCAGCTCGTAAAGGTAGAGAATCCGCATATGGCATTAAACTTAATGTTGACAAGCCACTCGCAGCCGACAAAGCACTTACTAAGCCGACAACTTTTAACACCCAGAAATGCGCCGCACCTTCAGAGTCAACCCGCTTGCCCCAGCTAAATAGTAACCAACCACTAAACGCTAACATTAAAGGTGACAAGTAAGCAGGGAATCCGAACCCATAAAGCAGTGCATCAGCTAGCCACGCTCCGACAATCCCGCCCTTATTAGCGATAACATCATTCGTGCCAGTTGTTGACCAACCGGGATCGGTAGGATGGTAGCTCGATAAGGACAAGAGTAAATAAGCCGCCAATGCTAAAGATAAAATTAACGCTGCTTCCCTCAAGCGAAAGCTTGCTGCGCCAGAGCTTCCTTCTGATTTATCTTTCTTGTTCACTCGAGTTGCTTGAGCCAATTTAATAGTTCCAATAACACCAATAGATTAGCCTTTTATATTAGCACAGCTTTAGAGGTATTATACTTTACCAAATGATCATCCCTGCACCGTCTAATTGCTATTATCGAAACAAGTTGTTTGTCAAACAGTTGATATTCTAATAAAATCAATTTGGAAATTTTCAATCAGAGCATGATTCATACAATTCATCTAACTGGAGAGCAATATGGTCCAAAGTAAACACAGCCGCCTACTTATTTTAGGTTCTGGACCTGCTGGTTATACTGCAGCTGTTTATGCGGCTCGCGCGGCACTTGATCCTGTCATCATAACTGGCATCGAGCAAGGCGGCCAATTAACGACCACTACTGATGTTGATAATTGGCCAGGTGATGACGAGGGTGTTCAAGGTCCCGAATTGATGCAAAGAATGCAGCGTCATGCTGAACGTTTTGGCACCGATATCATTTTTGACCATATACATACAGCGGATCTTAGCAAGCGTCCCTTTAAACTAATCGGTGACTCGGGGCAATACACTTGTGATGCCTTAATAATTGCAACAGGTGCATCTGCAATGTACCTTGGATTAGAGTCTGAGGAAAACTTCAAAGGCCGAGGAGTTTCGGCCTGTGCTACTTGTGATGGTTTCTTCTACAAAAACCAACCAGTTGCCGTTGTTGGTGGAGGAAACACTGCAGTCGAAGAAGCCCTTTACCTCTCTAACATAGCATCAAAAGTCACTGTAATTCACCGGCGAGACACCTTTCGCTCAGAAAAAATTCTAACTGCACGATTACTCAAAAAAGCAGAAGAAGGCAATGTAGAGATTTTATGGAATCATGAACTTGATGAAGTTCAGGGTGATGATGCAGGCGTCACAGAACTCCGTATCAAAAGTACCCTCGATGGTAATACGCAACAAGTTCCTGTTCAGGGAGTATTCATTGCCATCGGCCATAAACCCAACACTAGTATATTTTCCGACCAACTTGAAATGGAAAATGGCTATATCACCATAGGAAAAGGTACAGAAACTAGCATACCTGGTGTTTTTGCAGCCGGTGATGTTTCCGATCCGATTTATCGCCAAGCTGTTACATCCGCTGGTGCTGGGTGTATGGCAGCTTTAGATGCAGAACGATTTCTAGAAAGCGAGAATTAGCATACATAAAGGGAGATTCATCACAGTCCACCTTTCATCTTAAATGCTAACTTATTAGTTATGGCTAATTCTCAGACAATTTCTAACTCTATTAGTCTAGCTCACTACTCTTTCCTCATAGCAAGAGAACAAAAAAGTTCGCAAGATTATATACGATAAAACCATGACTTCATTTGTTAAAAAAATAGGCTTCGCTCCTTTTGTATCAATGATATTTCTTAATGCTTTCATAGATTTAGGTCATAAAATAATCATTCAAAATACTATCTTTAAAGTCTATGATAGCTCTGCACAAATCATTTTAACAGCCATTATTAATGGTCTAATTTTATTACCCTTTATCCTACTTTATACTCCAACGGGCTTCCTTTCTGACCGCTTTAAAAAAACTAAGATCATGCAATGGTCTGCAGCTGCTGCAGTGGTCATTACTCTCTTAATCACTCTTTTTTATTATCTTGGTTGGTTCCAGTTAGCCTTTGCCATGACTTTTATGCTCGCTATACAAAGCGCTTTTTATTCACCCGCAAAGTATGGCTATATCAGAGAACTTGCTGGCAAAGGTAATCTAGCAGCGGCCAATAGTTTTGTTCAAGCAACGACAATTATTGCCATATTGTTGGGTATGTTTGTATTTTCAATATTATTCGAAATGTGTTTAGCAAACAAAACATTTACTAATGAGCAAGATATCATTCAATTAATTGCACCTATTGGTTGGCTACTTGTTTTAGGTAGCCTGATTGAACTTTATTTTTCCAAGAAAATTCCTGATTTCACACATCCACCAAAAGAAAAAGCTTTTAATTGGAAAAAATATCGTACGGGTGAGTCTTTAAAACAAAATATAAAGTTAATCCGAAATGACCCTACTATTAGCCTGTCAATTATTGGCCTCTCTCTCTTTTGGGGCGTATCACAAACCATAATAGCCATTTTCCCTGCTTATGCTAAGGAAATATTCGATATTAATAACACTATCGTTATTCAAGGATTACTCGCTTGCTCAGGAATTGGCATCATTTTCGGTTCACTTATTGCTGGTAAAGTCTCAAATGATTATATTGAGACTAGCCTCATCCCTCTCGGTGCATTAGGTATAGTTATTAGCCTTGTATACCTCAGTCAAGCCAGCTCAGAAATTAGTTTAGCCGTTACCATTACTGCTTTTGGCCTATTTGGTGGATTATTCATTGTTCCACTCAACGCAATAATCCAATTTCAGGCTCGACTTGGGCAGCTAGGCGTCATACTCGCTGGAAATAACTGGGTCCAAAATATTACTATGGCCAGCTTTCTTATAGCTACAATGCTTTTAGCCTTAAATGAAATAAATAGTCAGGCAATACTCCAGGGGCTTACATTAGTTACTCTTGTTGGTGCCACCTATACTGTTTTAAAATTGCCCCAATCTTTAACTCGCTATGTCATTGACCCCATGTTCTCTTATCACTATCGCATCTGTGTAAATGGCTTCCAAAATATGCCCTCACAAGGAGCAGTACTCATGCTAGGTAATAAAATGAGTGAACTTGACTGGGCAATAATTCAAATTACTAGTCCTCGCCCCATTCGCTTTGTCATAAATAAATCTAATTACCACAAATGGT
>CAJWKF010000054.1 GCA_913042265.1 uncultured Gammaproteobacteria bacterium | reverse complement strand
CAATTAGTTTTGCGACTCGCTCAAAACCAAGCATTTCATATAAAGCGTCATAAAGTGGCCTCAGATAAGGATCGACTTTCTGAGTCAAGTCCCCCGGTAAAAAACCTAGATTCTCCCCCGCTTCAACAGCCGGCCTAACAAGTACGATACGTCTTGCAAAATCACGTTCTAGAGCTTCAACAGCACATGCAACAGCAAGATATGTTTTACCTGTGCCCGCTGGCCCAATGCCAAAGTTAATATCGTGAGTCATAACTCGCTGTAAGTATACCTTTTGATTATCACCACGTGCTTTCACTAAACCACGCTTAGTTTTAATAATGATTTCTTCCGGTGATTTTTGTCTCACCGTTTCTGCACCACCTACTTCCCGAATTGCTAAGTGAACGCTCTCTGGCGTGAGAACCGACTGGGATGTTTCGGCATATAATTCATGAATAACTGCTTGTGCAACTGCCAAAAAACTTGCCGGCCCTATAATTCGAAATTTAGAGCCTCTATTATTAACTTCAATACCAAAACCTCGCTCTAGCATTCTTAAGTGCTCGTCAAGGTGGCCACATAAATTAGCCAATCGCTCGTTATCGATAGGACTTAATTCAAAGTTGATAATTTCTAACGAAGTAGATGGTGCACTCACAAATAGTTGTTCCTTAGATTAAAGAATGACGCTATCGGCCAATAACTTCCCACGTAATGAATTGCTATATGCTTCGATAATATAAACATCAACAAATTTACCAATTAACGTTTTGTCGCCTACGAAATTAACTACTCGGTTATTTTCCGTGCGAGCGGCTAACTCGCCCTCCTGCCGCTGGGCGGCACGCTCAACCAGAACTCGCTGCGTCGTATCTAACATTTTTTCACTATACTGACTTTCTAACTCACGTAAACGGTCTTGAACTATTTTTAAGCGCTCTTTCTTTGTGACATCTGTCACTGAATCCACAAAAGCTGAGGCCGGCGTTCCCGGGCGGGCGCTGTATATAAAACTAAAAGAATGATCAAACCCAATATCGTTGATCAGAGCCATCGTGTCTTGAAAATCAGCTTCCTGTTCATCCGGAAAACCAATTATAAAGTCACTCGACATACTCAGATGTGGGCGCACTTCCAAAAGGCGTTTAATCTTATCTTTATATTCATCTACGGTATGGCCACGTTTCATCATCGATAAAATACGGTTTGAACCAGACTGCACCGGTAAATGTAAGTGACTCACCAACTCCGGTATTTCTGCAAAAGCATCAATCAAGCTATCAGAAAATTCAACAGGATGAGATGTAGTAAATCGAATACGGTCAATGCCTTCAATCGCAGCAACATAATGGATTAATAGCGCTAAATCCGCTTGCTCCTCATCATCAATATCACCTTGATAAGCATTGACATTTTGACCCAGCAAATTAACTTCACGTACACCTTGTATAGCTAGGCCCCTAATCTCAGTCAACACTTTATCAACAGGCCTGCTAACTTCTTCACCCCTGGTATATGGCACAACACAGAAAGTACAGTATTTACTACACCCTTCCATAATCGACACAAATGCAGTCGGTCCGTCAGATTTTGCTACCGGCAAGTTATCAAACTTTTCAATTTCAGGAAAAGAAATATCTATCCGCGGCTTACGAGTCTTGTTCACATCATTCAGCATTGATGGTAAACGATGTAGTGTTTGTGGTCCAAAGATTAAGTCTACATATGGCGCACGGCGCCTAATTGCATCACCTTCTTGACTGGCGACACACCCACCCACACCAATCACAAGGTTAGGCTTATCATCTTTCCACCGCTTCCATCGCCCGAGCTGATGAAACACTTTTTCTTGTGCTTTTTCACGAATAGAACAGGTGTTAAGTAACAACACATCTGCCTCTTCAGCAACCTGTGTTATTTCTAACTGATGAGATTCCGCCAGCACGTCTGCCATCTTAGATGAATCATACTCGTTCATCTGACAACCAAAGGTTTTTATATAAAGTTTACCGGTCATAATTTATTCATAAAAAAGGGTGGGTTAGATTACTCTTTTTAGCCTTTAAGTTCAAAATAAGTGATTGTTTTTGTTAAAAACACTCCACTGAAAAACAGGCATCCTTAAATCAAGAAAGGAGATAAGTGGTTACCAAAGACTAGCCTACCGACCAACACCAAGATGAATAGTGCCTGTAATTTAACAGCTCCATCTGATTTGCTAGGAAGCCATTAACCTCCTATTTGCGCAGTAAGGCAAAAAGTATTCATAAAATCCTTAAATTCCTATATTGCTATTGGAGCGGAAATATGAGCCTGCGGCTCATAATTAACTATTTCAAAATCATCAAACTGATAGTCAAAAATAGAAGCGGGTTTACGCTTAATAATAAGCTGAGGTATGCTCCCGGGGCTTCGAGCTAGCTGTTCATTTACTTGCTCAAAGTGATTCGAGTAAATGTGAGCATCGCCAATACTGATAACAATGTCACCCACTTCTAAATCACACTGCTGTGCCAGCATATGCGTTAGAAAAGCCAAAGAAGCTGTGTTGTAAGGGTTACCCAAAAATAAATCATTCGAACGAATATAGAGCGAGGCACTTAATTTACCCTCCGCCACATAAAATTGATAAAGCAAATGGCAAGGGGGTAAAGCCATTAAGCCTGCCTCTGCATTTTCCCATGGCCTCTTGGTTTCATCAGGTAATAATGCAACATTCCAGCCACTTATTATGTGGCGGCGACTATCAGGGTTGTTTTTGAGACTATCTACTAAAGCTGTAATTTGATCAAACACCTGCTCATCAGCACCCTGCCAACGGCGCCATTGCGCGCCATAAACCGGCCCTAACTCACCAGACTCTGTTGCCCAAGCATTCCAAATGGAAACCCCATTATCTTGTAGATACTTTATATTCGTCTCACCACTCAAAAACCACAACAATTCATGCAAAATGCTACGTATATGTAATTTTTTGGTGGTTAACAATGGAAAACCATCTGCAAGGTCATAACGTAACTGTCGACCAAAAACTGACCGTGTCCCAGTGCCCGTACGATCTCCTTTTTCGACACCGTTTTGCATCACATCTTGCAACAAAGTTAAATACTGTTTCATGAATTGCCCTAAAGACTGATTTAATTAGTTATTACTGTAGGCTAGAGTTAATATTTTTGCATCCAGCAAAGTGAAACATATTTTCTTACACTCAATAAATGCGCTGCTTTAGGGCAGTTAACTACTGATAAATAAAGTGCCTGCTTAATTAAGTCTTCCTCAACATGCGGCATAAAGCTACAGATGTGTCATTCAACACATTTAATTTATCAGGTTATTAATGATCTGCTATACAGCCACAGGAGGAATTCGCTCAGAAGGCTTCTCTCTAAAAGCATAACTGACGTCAAGGTTTTCTATTCGCAATAATGAACAATATAAGCCATGGCTGTATAATAAGTTTTTCAAAATTTAAATCGCTAAACTAGCTAATAAAAAAGGCTTAAGTAATGAATTTTTACCCGCTTATCGTCAGTGATATTGTTGAAAAAACTGCACTAGCAAAATCAATTACATTTGAATTAGAAGATAAATATCAAAGCCTTTTTGATTACCAAGCCGGTCAATTCTTATCCTTACGGTTGCCATGGGAAGATAGCTTTTTAGACCGCAGCTATTCATTATCAAGTAGTCCAAATGAGAGTTTCAAGCTAACAATAACCGTGAAACGCGTTGTAGATGGCCGCGCTTCAAACTTACTCAATGACACACTTAAGATCGGGGATATTGTCGACGTCGCTCGACCCACTGGCCGTTTTATCCCGACATCTAATAATAATCCCATCACGCTATTTGCCGCAGGTAGCGGTATCACACCTATTATATCCATCATCAGATACACTTTGAAACAAACTGAACTTAGCATCAGCCTGTTTTATGCCAACTCAAATGACAATCAAATAATCTTTGAGCAAGAATTAGTTCAGCTAAGCGAAGAATACCCTAATCGATTCAATTGCCTTCACAATCTGAGCAGCAACAATGGGCGTGTCAGTGAGTCAATCCTTAAGGACTTCATCGGTAGCAGAATACAACAGGATTTTTTTATTTGTGGTCCAGCTGGTTTTATGGATTTAACTGAAAGTGTCTTACAGAAGTTAGGTGTTAATGATAAAGACATCTTTATAGAACGTTTCATTTCTGATGCTGAATCGACACTAGACTCCGAAACACTCATTGACCGCACTATTGAATCATTTAATGCCATTCTTGATAGCGAAAAACATTCTGTTCCTTACCTTGCCGGTAAAACACTTTTAGAAAGTATGCTGGCACATGATTTAAAGCCTGCTTATTTTTGTCAAAAGGCCAAATGCGGAATGTGTACTGTAACGAAAGTATCTGGTGATGTCGTCATGCGAAATAGTGAGATTTTATCAAAGGGGGATATAGAAAAAGGTCAAATTTTATTATGCCAGTCTCTACCTTTGACTAACGATATTCTCATTAACTGTGATGCTGACTGAATATTTTTAACTCAGCGCCATCTGAATACCTGCATCCTGTAAATAATTTATTTCTTGCTGTAGATCTGCTTCAGTAAGTGGATGAGTGGCTAACCACCCTTCTGGTAAGGACAGCTGAAGTTCTCTTGGAGTATCTGATAGTGTTAGTGGAATACCGCCAACGACAGATCGGCCCCGATTAAACACCATTGCTAAACGCAACAAGACCGTTAGGCGCTGGGTCAACACTTGCGATGAAGACGGTAAAGTCTTGATATATTTTTTCGGAAAAGCACGTCGTTGGCCTCTAACCATGATGGCCAAGATGAGCTGATCTTCACGCGAAAACCCAGGTAGGTGTGAATGGGCTAATAAGTAATAAGAATGTTTTTGATAATGATCATGAGAAATTGATAAACCAATTTCGTGTAACCTTGCCGCCCAAAAAAGTGAATGGCGATTCTTTTCGTTTAAATGCCAAACCTTAGCTACTTGATTAAATAATTGGTCCAGCATCACAATAATACGAGCTGATTGTGCCTCATCGACATGATAACGTTTTGCCAAAGTACATACTGTTCGTTCACGCTCATCATTATGGTTGATACGACCTAATAAGTCATATAGCAAACCCTCTCTTAGGGCACTATCAGATACGGTTATTTTATCAATTTTCAATTGATTAAATGCTGCCTTTAAAATCGCAACCCCTCCGGGCAAAACAGAGCTTCTTTCAGCGCTCATACCCTCTAAAAATATGGCCTTCATTTTTTTCTGTTCAAGCATATATTCAATTAGCTTATCCAGAGCTTCAAGAGTGATCGTGCCATCCCCACACCATCCTTTTTCCCTAACAATATGAGCAACGCACCGAATTGTCCCTGAAGCTCCAATTGCTTCAGACCAACCAACATCACGATAATTTTTTTGAATAGATCGCAAGTGCGTACCTGCAGCAATAATAGCTAACTTCATCCTTACTGCAGACAGTTCTCCATCAGGGAAAAATCGTTGTGAGTAGCTTACACACCCCATCTCCAAGCTTTTTCGCTCTAAACCAACAAAGTTTTCACCTATAATAAATTCAGTACTTCCTCCCCCAATGTCCATCACAAGTCGACGTGAATTATCAAAGCTTAAGGCCTGAGCAACACCCAAATAAATTAGACGCGCCTCCTCTTCGCCTGTGATTATTTCAATCGAATGGCCCAGTGCTTTCATAGCCTTAAGCAAAAAAGAATCACTATTTTTAGCGACACGTAAAGTATTCGTTCCCACAACCCGAACACTTTCCTTAGGCAAATCTTTTATTCGCTGACCAAAACGTTCTAAACAGGCAATAGCCCGATCTTGCGCCTCCTCACTCAACCGTCCCTGAGCATCTAGACCAGCCCTGAGCTGAACCATCTCACGTAATTTATCGACAACTTGAAAATGGTCATCCCGCAAGCGCGAAATAACCATATGAAAACTATTCGACCCTAAATCTATTGCCGCTAAAACTGTTACGGAATTTTGCTTATTCATCTCG
>CAJWKF010000053.1 GCA_913042265.1 uncultured Gammaproteobacteria bacterium | reverse complement strand
GGTGAAGACCTTCTTACCTACCTTAATACCAATCTCAGTGCGGGTGTTTTTTTAGAGCATAATAATATTCCTCAAAACTTATACAATCATTTGGAGGATAATTTTGGAGCTCCTGACATTGTTGTACTCGGATTAAATGCAGAGGAGCCGATCAGAACTGCAGAACATATCCTCGTTTTAAGGCGCGATATAAAAATCGTAATCTTATGTAAAGACAATCGACAAAACGCACTGCAAAAAGCTATACAGTTCTCCCCTTTCCTTAATTCTGATGTTATATCGTTTGAGTTCAAAACCAACTCCAGTTTACGAAAAAAACTACAGGATTTAGTTAATAATGTTGAAAAACAGCGACATTATAAAACAGCCATTACAGCTGTTGAAAAAGAAAGAACTGCTATTTCACCAACCCGCCCATTAGTTGCTAATTATCTCGATACCTTATTAGATGTTATCCCTATTGGGATCATAAACCTTGACTCACATGGGCGGCTTTTAAATCTAAACCGTAGCGCGCAAGAACTCATAGGTAGTAGCGAGCGAGAACTTGTTAATAGCGTCTTACATAGCCTTTTTTCTCATAATGACACTAAGAATATACAAAGCTTAATTAGTCATGCCTTGCTAGGAAAAGAAAAAAACAACTCTATTGTGGTTTCTCTTAATTCTCTTAAACAATGTTATATCGAAATTAGCATCTCTTTATTAGCAGTAGATACAGCAGAACCCATCCTCACCACAATAATACAAGAAGTGACCGATAAGGTACTTGAGGAAATAAAACGTAAAAAAGCAGAAAAAGCTCTTCAAGCTAGTGAACAACAGCTACGTCTAGTAATAGACTCCATTCCTGAATTAATCGCTTATGTCGATGCCGACCTGGCCTACCAGTTTAATAATAAAGCCTTCGAAAAATGGTTCGGTTTCTCCCGCGAACAAATCAAAGGAAAAAAAATATGGGAAGTGATTGGTGACCTGCCCTACACTGTAATTAAGCCCTATATCAAAAGAGTCATGTCTGGTGAAGTCATTACTTTTGAGGAAAAATTAAATTACCCCTACAGGGGTGCTGTTTATATTAGAAGCACCTACGTACCTAACTTTTCTGAAGGCGATATTGTCACTGGCTTCTTCTTGTTAACTGCAGACATTACACAATCGAAAAGTGAAGAAGAGGGTAAGTTAAAGCATATGCTTGAAGCCGCCCATGCCTCACGAATCATTACTATTGGTGAAATGAGCACACAACTTGCTCACGAAATTTCACAACCACTTGCTTCGATAGAAGCTTATAGTAGCGCTTGTGTTAGGCTAATTGATAAAGATCGTGCTGAGGTCGACGAACTTCACACCGCTTTCAAAAATATTTCAGGTCAAGCAATCCGTGCTCAAGAAATTATGCATGAGCTTAGAAATTTTGTGAAAAAAGACACTACAAGAAAAGATGTTGATATCAACGAACTCGTTCAGAATGCCATCAAGTTTCTTCAAATAGAAATACGAGAACATGAACCAGATCTACACCTCGATTTAGCCAATGATCTACCATTAATTCTGGCTGACCAGCTGCTAATAGAGCAGGTCATTGTTAACCTAGTCAAAAATGCAATGGAAGCAATGCAAGTTTTAGATAAAAATGATCGCCGTTTGACTCTGAAGACCGATATATGTCAGGATTCAGGCATCCTTGTCTCAGTAAGGGACAGTGGACCGGGCATATCAGACTATGAAGCCGGTAAGATTTTTGAACCTTTCTACACAACAAAACCCGAAGGAATGGGAATGGGCTTAGCGATTATTCGGTCCATTATTGATTCACATGGCGGTGAATTAGACTTGCAGACGAATGAAAACGAAGCAGGAACCACATTTAAATTCACCCTCCCAATCAGGGCCAACAACTAGGTTACAAAAAATGGATAATGTTTATATCGTTGATGATGATGAAGCTGTCAGAGGCTCTCTTAGTATGCTCCTCAAGGCAGAAGACTTTAATGCAATGCCATATGCCACACCAGCTGCTTTTTTAGAGCAGGTCGATGACTTACCTGAAGGATTAATCATCCTTGACCTCTGGATGCCAGGAATGTCGGGACTTGATGTGATTGAAGAATTAAACCTTCGCGGCCTAACAATGCCTATTATTTGTATTACTGGACACGGTGATGTAGGTACAGCCGTCAAAGCCCTTAAATTAGGCGCTTCAGACTTTTTTGAGAAGCCTTTCGAGTCAAGCAAGTTAATAGAGCGCGTTACCCATTGCTTACAAGAACAACGAAGCCAAATGCAACGTGATGCTTTTACTACGAGCGCTAAAGAGATTGTCTCGACACTAACACCACGGGAGCTTGAGGTTTTACAAGGCCTCATTGAAGGGTTAAGAAATAAACAAATTGCCTACAATATGAATATTAGTATCCGAACAGTAGAGCTTCATCGTGTTCACGTTATGGATAAGTTAGAAGCTAAATCATTATCAGACGTAATAAAAATTGCAATTGCAGCTGATTATGAAAACATTAAACTTTAAGCTTATTCTTAACAGCCTTTTAATTAAGAGTCTTATCTAAAAAAGTGTTTCTATCATTTCGTGCAGCAAAGCTACAGTTTCATGATCATCTGTCAACACATCAGCAATACCACACCGACATGCCATTTTAGGTTCAAACCCACGGTTGATTAATTTCGCTGCGTGTACAAGTAAGCGCGTACTCGCACCTTCATCAAGCCCGTTACCCACTAAGTTTCTTGTCATTTCTGCTAGTTTTACTAGCCGCTCACACTCAGCTATATCCAAGCCCGCTTCCTCATTAACAATTTTTGCTTCAACGTCTGCAGAAGGGTAGCTAAAGTCGATTGAAATAAATCGTTGACGTGTACTAGGTTTCAGATCCTTAACAGCGCTTTGATATCCTGGATTATAAGACATTGCAAGACAAAACTCAGGCGGAGCTTGCAATAATTGGCCTAATTTCTCTATAGGTAAAATGCGACGATCGTCACACAAAGGATGGATTACCACAGTAGTATCCTTTCGTGCTTCTACGATTTCATCCAAGTAACAGATACAACCATTTCTTACTGCTGTGGTTAGGGGTCCATCTTGCCAAACAGTCGTATCATTCTGAATTAAATAGCGTCCAACCAGATCTGCGGTTGTCAGATCATCATGACAGGACACTGTAATTAGAGGCCGCTTAGTGTACCAGCTCATATACTCCATAAAGCGTGTTTTACCACAACCTGTTGGACCTTTCAGCAGAACCGGAATTTTTTCTTCTAGAGCCGTATTAAAAATTTCCACCTCATTTGCCGTAGGCAAGTAGTAAGGTTCATCTTTAATATAGTATTTTGAATTTTCGATAGTCTTTGCAGTAGTCATATTTATGTCGTCAGTTGTTTATAAATGGTAGAAATTTGTATTGGTAGTTGAGAAATATCCGTTATTAATTGGTAACGATTTGAACCCAACATATATGGTAAGTAATCCATACCTTCTTTATCAAAAGTCAATACAAACGGTTTAAGAGATAGTGCCTTTGCTTCATTTAAAGCCAACCGCGTATCTTCTACGCCATATTGACCCCTATAACTGTCCACATCGTCTGGACGGCCATCAGTTAGAACGAATAAAATTCGAGTTTTTGCTGAGGTTTTACCTAGTAGCTTGCTTAAATGCCTTATAGCAACACCCATTCGTGTATATTGATCAGGCTTCATTGAAAAAATTCTCGATTTTACTGATTTAGTGTAGTTTTCCTCAAATTTCTTCACAGGATATACCCGACAATCGTTTCGGCCCGCTCCTGAAAAACCATATACAGCATACTGATCGCCCATTCGTGCCAATGTTTTACATAGCAACCAAGTTGACTGTTTTATCATGGTATTTTTCCATCCAGATGTTGAGCCACTAAGATCAACAGCAAACATAATGGCAACATCACGGTTATTTGTATTATTCCTTATATATAGGTTCTGGTAGTCATCAGCATCTTTACTTTTGCCTGATCTCGCCGAAACCCATGCATCAATGTCAATTTCATCACCATCATTTTGACCGCGCATGAATTTTTGATCATTGATTAGCTGATCAAAAGTTTTTCTAATACGATTTTCAGCATGTCGGAGTGCTTCCGGGTTTTCAATCACAACTTCTTCAACTAAATCCTCATCCACCGTTTCTTTTAATCGGCACCAATCTTTACGATAACTCTTGAGAGAGGTGTCCCACTCTCTATAGTAAAAGACACCTTTCTCATTGTGTTTTGTCGTGTGTTGAACAACTTCATCCTCATCTGATGAACCTGGAATCCAGCCTGGAGGAGGACTATTTAAGACACTATCTCCTGCATTGTCTTTGAGGGCTCTTAAATATCCTCTATCTGCAGTTTTTGGATCTCCTGTTCCCAGCAACTCTTCATGCACATCCGTTGTTGGATTAAGTATCAAAGGTGCTTTTCGCTTGCTTTCTTGTTTACTTGTTACTTTTTGGACATGAGCCATTAGGTCTAGTTGGAAAGTACATTGGTATACCAGCTCAGGTAAAGCAACCTTAGACTCCAACAGCGAAGCCGTGAGTTGAAGACTTGTCTCAACCGTATGAAGATCGGAGTTATCAAAAATATTGTGAGGGTAAACTACCTTGGCTTTTTTATGTAATAAAACTATATCTCTCCACAAGCCAGGAAACTCACTTTTTATGTATTGATCAATTCTTAATGTTTCTAGTGTGGAGAATATTAATAAAAATTCATTTCCGTGTTCACTGATCCCATCACTTAATCTGTCTAAAGCTGAAGCACTTTTACAATGAATCTGTCCTAATAATTGAAACGTTAGAACCTTATAAAGTCGATGGTTATCTTCATAATTATCAAAATGAGAGATACTCATTGGCAGGTATAAGGCCTCATCATCGGTATAACTCATCAATTTATTTTCAGATACGAGCTCAGCGGCAACAATAGGTACCTCAATTTTATGTATACTCAGAACTAACTTCTCTAGCGTATATGTAATGTCGCTTAAGTAAGCAGTACGTGTATCTCTTTCGCTGGTGTAATCTAAATAATTTTTGATTTGCTCTGATGCGGATTCAGGATCACCTGATGCAAATGCTTGTTTTATTCCAGAAAGCCAGCGTTCATATTGCTTCTGCTCCATTAACACTAAAGCAGTAGGGGCTACAGCAAGGAATTCATGGGCATGCTCATATGATAAGTCAGATATTGCAGACGTCTCTGAAAATATAAACAATTGATGTGGATGGCTTAGATTAACCATCTCATTAGCATAATCCATTAAGGGTAACCCAGAGGCTTGGCCCATAATTAGCTCTAAGCGAATCAATAATTCAGTAGTAGCCATTCCACCAGTAGAAGCAGTCTGCCTTAACTCGAGAGCACCACCCGTACGGGCACCGCCCTTGCTAAATCGCTTTACATTGCCAGCGTCTAGCTTTTTCAATATGTCTGAAAAGAGTCCCATGTAATAATTTACCCAGATAAAGTGACTAGAAAGTGGCCCACTAACAATTAAAGTCTATCTTATTTGATTCTAAACTATTGGAAAATACGTATATATACAAACAAATAATATTGTATAAGAGTCATTGCCATATAATTAAAAGAAAGTTTAATGACCATAGTTATATTGCTATATATAAGGTATGAGTACTCAGATAGTCATATTTCGATTAGTCATGAGATTAACTGTTGTAATTTAATTTATTGGCTGAAATATAGTAAACAAATGCGTTATCAACTCTTTATATGACGCTCTGCGTGAGTGAATGTTGAAAAAATATAAAAATTGATTGGTAACTTACTGTTAATAAAGAGAAATTTATAGCTAGGGATTTATACGTATTTTAAGGTGGTTAACTATCACTTACAGTAACAGCCTAGTTCGGAAAGTTTCGGCTAACATACTGATAAGTCATTTGACCTATCTTATTGATTTATAATAATAATTATATCAATGCTTTATTTTTAAGGGGTATTTATACCATGAAAAAGCTT
>CAJWKF010000052.1 GCA_913042265.1 uncultured Gammaproteobacteria bacterium | reverse complement strand
TTGCCAATGGTCATCAAACGAATTTTATCAGCAGAATCTTTAAGGGCCATATCACGCATAGTGCGCGTAAAATCGCCAGATAAGACCTGTTCTGCAACCCGATCACTTGCCATAAGATAAGGTAAATCCAGCACCTGTACGTATGGGAATGCACCTGCAGCACCACCAGATGTTGAAATGTAAACATCAATTGAACCATCAGCTACGCCTTGCAGACACTCAGCGCCTTTTGAACATAGTTGTGTGCCAATAAATAATTCTACAGCAATTTCACCGTTTGAAGCGGCTTCCACAAAGTTTTTGAAAACCACAAGGCCATCATAATCTTCGTCATTTTCGTTAGAGTTGGCAGTTGCTCGTATTGTATAGTCTGCAGCATACGCAGTGACTGTGCTTCCTGCCATTAAACCAACGGTGAAAGCAGTCACTCCCAAAGTTTTTATAAAAGTATTCATATGAACTCCTCAGTAAATTGGGCTTATGCCCTTTTTTATTGTTGACGAATTTTTAACGTTCGTCAGTTTCTAACTTTTCCCCTTCAAAAGGTTCCTTGTTATGGCTGACCAGAACAAAAAGATACCCTTGAAGTATATGGAAAATGCGTAAACTCCTCAATTCGATTAAAAGAACGAACCCACTATTGGCCCCATTAAATCAGCATCTTTAACAAACCCTAACCACGAAGGAATACCCAGTGAAATGATAGGGAAATAGGTGATGAGAAAGATAACAAAAATTTCTACCGCTAAAAAAGGCAATATTGCCTTTGATATGGTTTCTACTTTCACACCAGAGACCGACGAGGCTACAAACAGGACTAGGCCCATCGGAGGAGTGGCTAATCCAACGGTTAAATTAACCGACATGATCATAGCAAAATGAACAGGATGAATACCTAAATCAATAAATATGGGGGCCAAAATTGGCCCTAATATTATAATTGCTGGCCCTGCATCTAAAAACATACCCACTATAAATAATAAAAGATTAATTAACAGTAGTAACAGAAGGGGATTGTTAGTTAAAGCCAGTATATATACAGCTAAATCTTCTGCAATATGAGAAAGGCTTACAACCGTTTTAAATGCCATGGCTGCGCCTACCAATAATAAAACAACGGATGACGTGATCGCAGACTTCACCAAAATGGGACCAAGATCTTTTAAATTTATGGAGCGTAAAATGATTAAACCAAGCAATGCTGTATAGGCAACAGCAAGAGCAGAGGCCTCTGTCGGGGTTGCTACACCACCTAAAATACCACCCAAAATAATAACTGGCGTTAATAAAGGCAGTACTGCACGTTTTGCCACGATCCTAAATTCATTCGAGACTAAGCGTCTTTGAATTTGAAATAGAATTTCTGTGACTACTAAGGCACATGTAAAATGAAATAAAACATGCTTAAAATGGTCAGCTATTTCAATATTTATTAAATTTATTGCTAAAGGATATAAAACAGTTGCGAGCATCAATCGGGCAATAACACGGGCGACAAAATTTTCAGCATTAGAAATGTGCACTCCTTCAATGACAAAACGTTTTGCCGGAGGGAATTCATATTTATTAGCCATCAACCTTGTCATAATCATCAAACCCATGCCCACCAGAATGCCAGGAATAATGCCGCCAGCAAATAAAGCCGCAACTGAAACTTCCATCACATAAGCATAGATGATCATAATGCCTGAAGGGGGGATTATGGGGCCAATAACTGACGATGCAGCCGTAATCGCTGCAGCAAACTTTCTTGTGTAACCTTGTTTTTCCATCGCTGGAATTAACATAGAGCCCAACGCAGAAGTATCAGCCACTGCTGAGCCTGACATACCTGCAAACAGCATTGAAGATAGAATATTTACTTGTGCTAGGCCGCCTCTTACGGAGCCAATGATGGTCTGAGAAAACGCAACTAAACGTTCTGTTATGCCAGCCTTGTTCATTAACTCCCCAGCGAGCATGAAAAAAGGAATAGCCAGTAATACACCATTATCGATGCCGTTAAAAACATTGCGATACATCAGTGCAATGTCTCGCTCTTGCCCGTTGAGATATAACATGAAACCGGGAGCGGCAAGCATAGCAAAATATACCGGAACTCCAATCATCAAAAATATAAGAAACAAGGGTAAGAACCAAGCTAAGATCACGAATTTACCGCCATTACAATAGGAAGTTTGGGTGAGGGAAAGCTTTCATTTCCCCATATAATTCTGGCAAATTGACGCATAACTAATTCTAAAGAAACCATTAAAATAAGCGTGAGAAAAACACTCATGGCTAAATAAATATAAGCGGTTCTGAATTGTATCTGCGTACCTAAAAGTTGGTTTATACCGGTATCTTGTAGCAATCTGTTTAAACCAGATGAGTCAAATAGTAAAGGTGAAGAAAAGTGTGTCCAGGCATGCTGTAGCATGATGATAGAGACAAAAGTGCAGAGTAATAATATCGACAGTATCAAGTAATTTTTAAGGCGAGCGGGGATGTATTCATGCAACATGTCAATGGAAACAAAGCCTGTGTAACGATACGCAGAAGGTGCAACCATTGCCATCATCCAAATCATCAAAGCCCTTGCGGCCTCCTCTGGCCAAGGAAGGGCATTGTTAAGTACGTACCTGAAAAATATTTGCGTCAAAATCACTAGCACCATTAACCCAAGCGCAACAAGCCCTATCGTGCGCCCCAATAAAAGTGCACGAGTATTAATTGCGTCAAACATCTCTAGCAGGACACGGATCGTTTTCACAATGTGGTGCGCTGGAAGTTAACTTGATTGTAAACGAGGTTATTGTGAAAACTTACCAAAATGGCCTCCAGCAAACATCAAAGGCTTGCCCTCGTTCTGCGTGAACTGCTCTACTTTACCAATGATTATGGTGTGATCACCCCCGTCATATGTTGTTTGTATGCTGCATTCAAACCTTGCTATGGCCTCAGGTAAAATAGGTAGGTGATGTTTGCCAAAATGCCATTCGCAGTCTTCAAAAGCGGTTGGATTTTTGGCAAAGTTTAGTGCGAGATCGGCCTGATCCTCTGCTAATACATGCACTGCAAAAAAACCAGCATTATAGAATGCATCTCTTCTTTCTGACTTGTTGGCTATAGACCATAAAACCAAAGCTGGATCTAATGAAACCGATGCAAATGAATTGACTGTCATACCAATAGGTGAATGATTGTCATGGGCTGTAATAACGGTGACGCCTGTTCCAAACTGCCCTAAAGCATTCCTGAATGCACGATGATTTTCTTGGCTAGGGACCATCATTGTATCTTGAGATTCATCTAAGTCTGTTGGCATAAGAGCAAGTTTTAAGTTGGATAGTTGAGTTGAATTCATCGCATTATGCCACTTCGTGTCCAAGCGCGGCGGTATAGATTTCAAACCATGCTTGACGATCCAGATTAACGTTAAGTGCATGGGATAATGTTTTAATACGGCTAAGGTTATTGGTGCCCATGACGGGTAAAACTTTAGATGGATGTTTTAATAGCCATGCAATAGCCACTGCATCAACAGTGGCGTTTTGTTCATTGGCAATGTTAGATAAACAGTTAAAAATGGCCTTACTTTTTTGGTCGTTAGAATTAAACAGCGACCCTCCGCCAAGGGGAGACCAAGCCATAGGTTTAATTTTTCGTTCTTGTAAGAAGGCAATGTCCCCATTAGTAAAAGGGCTGGTTTCCATAACGCTAAGTTCAATCTGGTTTGTTACAAGTTGGGTATTCATAGCCGATTGTAGCAAGCTCCAATCATGGGGTTTAAAGTTGGAAACACCAACAGATCCCACTTTGCCAGATTTCACCAGTGCATCTAGTGCTCGTCCCGTTTCTTCATGATCCATTAAAGGGTCAGGGCGATGAATTAACAAACAATCAATATGCTCTATATGCATTTGTGTTAAAGAGCATTCGACTGAAGAATTGATATGGGCTATTGATGTATCATAATGTTTCACGCGCGCACGGTGGTATCGACCCACTGGCGCAACGATATCGCATTTGGTTATTATCTCGACCTTATCTATTAAGTGTGGAGCAGCAGAGAAACATTTTCCAAGTATGCTTTCAGCACCATAATCGCCATAAATGTCGGCTTGATCCAGGGAGGTTATCCCTTGCTCTAAACACGCCTCTATTTTGGCCTGTACGGCGGCAGGCGAGGTGTCGTGATCATCCCCTAAGCGCCACATGCCATATATTATTTGACTTAATTCCAGATCTTTTGAGAGTGCTATGCGTTGCATTAACGTCTTTCTCCTATGCCTAATGGTGTGTGTGGTGTAGAGGTGGGAACCCGGCCTTGCAATTGAGGCAGTGAACATGTTTCAAGGTGCGGGAGAACTTTTTTGCCAAATATTTCACACTCTGCAAGGTGTGGATAACCTGAAAATATAAATGCCCGAATACCCATTTTTTTGTACTTTTCAATCTGCGTTAAAATCTGATCTGTCGAACCAACCAAGGCCGCACCACAACCCGAACGTGCACGTCCAACCCCTGTCCATAAATGGGGCTCTATATAACCTTCCAAATCAGCTAGCTCACGATTTTTTGTTTGGTGCGAAACCCCTAAAGAGATTGAATCTAACGCCCTTTCACGAATGAGTTTACCCTGCTCATCATCGAGTTTGGAAACGAGCTCTCTTGCGTATTCTTTTGCCTCGGCTTCGGTATCTCGAACAATCATATGCACGCGCAGTCCATAATCTAAGACCCGTCCATAACTTCGCGCACACTCATTAACAGCTTTCATACGCTCTGCCAGAGCTTCTTGTTTTTCCGGCCACATTAAATAGACATCACAATGTTCGCCACATAAATCTAATGCAGATGGTGAGTAACCGCCAAAATACAGCAAGGGCCCACCATTTTGCTGATAAGGTTTAGCAGGGCCTGCTGGTAGGTTTTCAAAATTATAAATCTCCCCCTGAAAGTTAATCTCATCCTGCGTCCAGGCTTGTTTTAAAATTTCAACAACTTCGCGTGAGCGTTGATAACGAAATGCACTGTCTTCTTTTTGGCCCGGAAAATCTGAAGAAATAATATTAACGGTTAAGCGTCCCTTCATCATATGATCAAGCGTGGCGATGGTGCGCGCAAGCATAATAGGGTGCATTTCACCGCACCTTACAGCGGCTAATATGTTGATATTATCAGTAAGAGGAGCATTACCTGCCACAAATGTAAGTGTGTCTTGCCCAACTTGGTAAGAGGAGGGGCATAAAATGTTTCTATAGCCTAGTTTGTCCGCCGTTTGAATAATGTTTGAGGTGTTTTCCCATGAAGAACGCAAGCTGCCTTCAGGCACTCCCAAATGATGGTAATCATCCGAACATAAAGGTGCGAACCATGCAATCTCTGCTGCAGTAGTGTGTTCTGATCTTATAGGGACAATAGACAAGTTAGCTTTCTTCCATTGATTAATTGAGTGATTTAAATTACTATAACAATTGTGTATCAATATATCAATAGTGCATCAATTAACAAAAATCTCACAGCATATGAAATCTGCATTATCCAAAAATCGACTACCATTGCATGTTGAAATTAGTGAAATGTTAGCGCGTGAAATTCAAGCTGGGATATTGGCTGACGGATCACGCTTGGCCTCTGAACGTTTGATGGCAGACGAGCTTGGGGTAGCCGTTGGCACCTTGCGTAAGGCATTGATGGAGCTAACACAAAAAGGCCTTTTGGAGCGTGTGCAGGGTTCTGGTAATTATGTTTGTAAGCCTAAGCGGTCTCAACACATTGATACAATATACAGTTTTTTCCGATTAGAGTTGCTCAAAGGTGGAGGTCTGCCAACGGCTCAAGTTTTATCCGTTGACAGGTTAAATAAAGCTGAATATTTTCCAAAATTGGGTCTTCAATTTGGAAGCGCTGCCAACGGATTTAGAATAAGAAGATTAAGGCGCCTGAACTCAATTAATAGTGCAATTGAGGAGATATGGATAGATGCGCCTAAAAATAGAAACGTGAATGTGGAAGATTTGTCCGACTCATTATATTTGTTTTATCGTGAAAATCTCAAATTTTGGATTACTAGCGCAGAAGATCAAGTGAGCGTAAAACAGATGCCAGATTGGACCCCCGATACATTTGCCAAAGACTCAACAGTGAGTCATTTAAATAATGAGGATAAAGTATGGGGATATATTGAGCGTCAAAGCTATGATCAAAACAATATGCTTGCTGAATATTCACTGACTTGGTTTAACCCTCGGGTTGC
>CAJWKF010000051.1 GCA_913042265.1 uncultured Gammaproteobacteria bacterium | reverse complement strand
ATTTTGGCGAAAACTACCTTCAAGAAGCCCTCATTAAAATAGAACAACTACAAGACCTTAATTTAATCTGGCATTTTATAGGACCAATTCAATCTAATAAAACCAAAGATATCACCCAATATTTTGATTGGGTACATAGCGTAGATCGTTCTAAAATAATACAACGCTTATCTAAGCAACGCCCCACAGACCTCCCTCCTCTGAATATATGCATTCAAGTAAATATTGATAACGAAGAAAGCAAATCAGGCATAAATGAGAATGCTATCATACCCCTAGCTGAACAAATTGATTTGCTCGACAATCTAACACTACGCGGTCTTATGATTATTCCCAGTAAAACAGATGATATAGAACATCAACGTCACAGTTTTCATAAGGCTCATACAATTTATCAACAGCTTTGTGCTAAATATCCAACAATAGATACCCTCTCAATGGGAATGTCTAATGATATGACGACTGCAATTTCTGAGGGTAGTACAATGATCCGTATTGGAAGCGCTATATTTGGTCAAAGAACTACAAAACCCTCATCAGGTCAAGTAAACTGAATACTTCTATTTCACAACGTATTGGAAGCAGGTAATGAATGATTGTAAAATTGCATTCTTAGGTGCTGGTAATATGGCGTTCAGCTTAATCGGTGGCTTAACTGCTAGTGGCTTTGATCCAAAATATATTCACGTTGCAGACTCTGAGCCCCTTCGCCTGACGACGCTTACTAAAACCCATTCAGTGCTGACATTTGACAATAATTATGAAGCTATACAGTCCTGTGATGTCATTATTGCAGCTGTAAAACCTCATCAATTACAAGGTCTCATCAAACAGCTTTCATCACACTGGAAACCTGGCACTTTATTGATATCCATCGCAGCAGGCATACGTCTCGATGACCTTGAACGTTGGTTAAACCAGCCTGATTCTGCCATTGTAAGAACAATGCCTAATATGCCAGCACTCATTCAAGCTGGAGCAACTGCTTTATATGCCAACCCTCATGTAACGGCAACACAGCATGAATTAGCTGATTTTATTTTACGATCTGTCGGGTTAACCCTCTGGGTTAACGATGAAGCACAGATTGATGCCGTCACCGCATTGTCAGGCAGTGGTCCTGCTTATTTCTTTTTTGTAATGGAAGCAATGGAAGCTGCTGCCATCAAATTAGGTTTGGATGCTGAAACCGCTCAACTACTCTGCCTACAAACAGCATTTGGTTCCGCTAAAATGGCATTAGAAAGTGACGACTCAACTGCAAGCCTTCGGGCTCGCGTTACCTCTCCTGACGGCACAACAGAACGTGCTATCAATGAACTTGAAGATGGTGGCTTACCCGGCTTATTTGAAAATGCAATGACTGCTGCTGCATTGCGCTCTCGAGAGTTAGCTAATCAATTAGGAGAAGATCATGCCTAATAATTACCTAAGTAACCCCTTAATATTTTTAATTGATATCCTGTTTAGTATTTATATTACTATCATTGCCTTAAGACTAATTATGCAATGGGCACAATGGGAGTCCGGTCATCCATTAGTGCAACTCATCATTAAAACAACTCAAACCCCGGTAAAATCATTACGCCGCTTTTTCCCCTCTTTTGGTAAGTGGGATACAGCAACAATTATATTATTATTCTCTTTAACTTTCATCAAACTATTTTTAATCAGTTCATTACAGTCCACCCCAAATCATCAAGGTTTTTTCTTGGGCTGGTTAATAGCTGATGTCTTTACTCTCTTTATCACACTCTTCACCTTCAGTATTATCATAGAAGTATTCTTGAGTTGGGTCGTTCCACCCCACACCCCAAATCACGTCACCCCACTTATTCGTAGTATGAATGAGCCATTACTTCGCCCAATAAGACAAAAGTTACCCATTATGAGTGGCCTTGATTTATCACCACTAATTGTTGTACTAGGCCTTCAGGTAATGTCCATGCTTATCATACCTATACTCCTTGTGACCTTTTAATCTCTATGTTCTTATTGCACAAATGGCCAACACTATTTAGACTTTTAACAAATTCACTTAAGGAATAAGCATACATGCCTGACTCAATACCAGTCGATTCAGTCGGTCTGGTTATCCCACAATTCATCCATATAGATACTCCTCTATCGCTTGAAAGTGGCCGTATGCTTATGCAATACGACCTTGTCTATGAAACTTATGGTGAACTTAATACTCAGGCATCCAATGCTGTCCTCATATGTCACGCATTGTCTGGTGATCATCATGCAGCTGGATATCACAATCTCGAAGATAAAAGGGCCGGTTGGTGGGACAACTTAATTGGGCCTGGAAAAGCAATTGATACGAACCTTTTTTTTGTAGTATGTCTCAATAATTTAGGCGGATGCCATGGATCAACGGGGCCCACCAGCATCAATCCAAGCACTCAAAAACCCTACGGGCCAGATTTTCCTATCATTACAGTTGTTGATTGGGTTAATAGTCAAGCAGTCCTAGCAGATAAACTCGGCATAGGACAATGGGCAGCTATTGTCGGTGGAAGTTTAGGGGGTATGCAAGCGATACAATGGGCAATTAGCCTACCCAATCGAATACGCCATGCCATCGTTATCGCTGCAGCATCCAAGCTTTCAGCACAAAATATTGCATTCAATGAAGTTGCAAGAACAGCGATAAAAGGGGACCCAGACTTTCATGATGGTCACTATGTAGAGCATAATACTGCCCCGATGAAAGGTTTGGGACTAGCCAGAATGCTCGGTCACATCACTTATTTATCTAGTGAAGCGATGGGAGAAAAGTTTGGCAGAGAGTTACGCCACGATAGACTTAATTACGATTACGATGTTGAGTTCCAAGTTGAAAGTTACTTGCGTTATCAAAGTGAAATATTCGCTGAGCATTTCGATGCAAATACATACCTACTAATGACCAAAGCTTTGGACTACTTTGATCCGGCAAAACATTTTAATGATAACCTCGCTAAAACTCTCTCCGAAGTTCAGGCTAAATTTCTAGTCATTTCTTTTACTACTGACTGGCGATTCTCACCTGAACGATCGCATGAAATAGTTAACGCATTGCTTAGTGCAAACAAGTCTGTGACTTATGCAGAAATAGAGGCTACACAGGGCCACGATGCCTTTTTATTGCCTGTTACCCGATACCATCAGATAGTCCGCACTTATATGAAAAGAATAGCAAGCGAAGAAGAGCCATGAATAAATTAAGAACTGACTTACAAATTATCCATGATTGGATCCCAGATGGTGCTCGGGTGCTTGACCTTGGTTGCGGAGATGGAAGCCTACTAAACTCTCTACAACAACGTAATGTCACTGGATATGGCCTTGAAATTGACAATAGTCAAATCGCAGGTTGCATCGAATCAAAAGTAAATGTTATTCAAGCCGATCTAGATCTGGGCTTGCCTCAATTTTCTAACCAAAGCTTTGACTTCGTGATTTTATCCCAAACGTTACAAGCTGTGAAACGTCCAGACTTTCTACTCGATGAAATTATTCGCGTAGGTAAACAAGCAATTATCGGTTTTCCGAATTTTGGTCATTGGCAATGCAGAAAACAGTTAGCTTTTGGTGGCCAAATGCCCGTGTCTAAGACACTGCCAGATTCCTGGTTTGACAACTCAAATATTCACTTATGTACCATTAAAGACTTTGAAAAGCTCTCCGCAGAAAAGCACGTTACTATTATTAAACGAAGTATTCTTAATCATTCACACAAGGACTCTCTGCGTATTAAACTCGCACCAAACTTACTTGGTGAAATAGCACTTTATCAAATCAAGAAATCAACAGTATGAAAACTTTTCAACAACAGTTCATTAAATTTGCTCTTGAAACAGGAGTCCTCCGCTTTGGCTCCTTCACATTGAAATCAGGTCGCGTCAGCCCCTATTTTTTCAATAGCGGCTTATTTAATACCGGTGCAAGCTTAGCTCGATTAGGCCAGTTCTATGCCCAAGCCATTGTTGAAAAGAACCTCGAGTTTAATTTAATTTTCGGTCCAGCCTATAAAGGCATTCCACTTGCTTCATCAACTGCCATTGCTCTAGCAGAACATTATCAGAGAGATGTGCCTTATGTTTTTAACCGTAAAGAACTCAAGAATCATGGAGAAGGGGGCCAGCTCGTTGGTGCTGAACTAAAAGGTAAAGTTCTCATTATTGATGATGTTATATCTGCTGGCACTTCCGTTGGTGAATCTGTCACTATTATCAAGGCAAAAAACGCTTGGCCTGCTGGCGTTATAATTGCACTAGACCGACAAGAAAAGGGACAGACTGAACAGTCTGCCATCCAACAGGTCCAACAAGAGTACAAGATTCCAGTAATTAGTCTCATTTGTCTAGATGACTTACTCGCTTACTTAGAAAATGATCGAGCTTTAGTCGCTCATTTACCTGCAGTAAAAGCGTACAGGAATCAATACGGTGTAAAGTCTGATTTTTAATTTCCAAACAACAACCTAATTGAAATCAATAGTGTTACTACTTCAAAGGCACGTTTAATCCAAGCGCTCCCATAGTGAAGCGCCATATGAGAACCAAGATAACCACCTATAAATGAGCCCAGTATTAGTGCTGGCAACCAACTCCAACGAATTTCACTTAAGAGTCCTAATGTTATAGCGCCACTGAAATTCCAAAAAAAACCGACCATAACCAAGGTATATGCTACTGCTCGCTGATAATCCATACCAAACCATATCACCAACCATAATGTAACAAATAGCCCTGTACCGGAAGTTAAAGAACCATTTAGTACTCCTAGGAAAAATAAAACAATACCACCTATCAACATCCCAGTCCGCTTACGATTCTTTGGAAAATAATTCTGTCCAAGTTCAGGTTTAAATATCGAATAAATACTTAGACTGCCAATCAACACCCCTAATCCTATTTCTGCAAATCTATCTGGTACCAGTAAGATTACACTCGCACCCAAAATAACACCGGGTAGGCCAAAAAAAATCATTAGGGCTACAAATCTCTGATCTAACACACTATCTGATAAATAGCGGAGCGCAGCACCAATACCTAGAGCAACGCTCGCGATTTTATGTGTAGCTAAAGCAACACCAAAAGATAGTCCCAGAAAAAGTAAAATAGGAAACTGGATTAAGCCAGCACCACCGCCACTAAATGCTGAAAAAGTATTTGCGAACAATGAAACCAAAAATAAAATAATGTGTTCTGAATTATTCAAATATATCTTCTTATTTGGTATCTAGATAACAAAGAGTCCAACTAATACACAACCCAAAAAAATTAAGGCAATAATTAAAGCAGTAATCTATTATTAAGAAATCAAGCTACTCAATACCGTTAATAACCTATTGTTGTCTTGTGCACTTCCTATAGTAATACGAAGATATTGAAAAATTCTATCATGCTGAAAATGACGAACAATAACACCTTGTTTTCGCAAGCCCTCGGCTAACATTGCCCCGTCATGAGCTTCATGTTTAACGAGCAGGAAATTTGCTGCAGATGGAATGACATTAAAGCCCATTTTTGTGAGGTCTCTTGCCATACTCACTCGGCTTTGAATCACTCGTTCACAAGTACTTTTGAAGTAATCAACATCCGAGAATGCAGCAACACCAGCGACTATAGCCAAACTATCAAGTGGGTATGAATTAAAACTATCTTTCACTCGCTCTAAGGCCTCGATCAGCTCGGGATTCCCCACCGCAAGACCAATACGTAACCCAGCCAAAGAGCGCGATTTAGATAAAGTCTGCGTAACCAATAAATTAGGGAAATGGTTTACTAGAGTAACTGCACTCTCGCCTCCAAAGTCAATATAAGCCTCATCCACCACGATAACAGATTCAGTGTTAGCTTTTAATAAGCTCTCAATCTCATGCAATGCTAACAAACAACCTGTTGGTGCATTGGGGTTAGGAAAAATTATTCCACCATTATTTCGTGCATAGTCAGAAACATTGATTTTGAAGCCACTATCTAGCGGAATCAATTCGTAATCTATATTGTACAAACCACAAAAAGCCGTATAAAAACTATAAGTTATATCAGGAAATAATAAAGGTGATGACTGTTGAAACAACCCCTGAAAAATATGAGCTAAAACCTCGTCAGAACCGTTACCAACAAAGACTTGATTAATAGCGATTTCATAATAATCTGCAATAGCTTTTTTTAAATCATTTGAATTTGGATCTGGGTATAAACGTAAACGATCTCCAGTATATGCATCAATAGCAGCTAAGGCTTTAGGTGATGGCCCGTAGGGGTTTTCATTTGTATTAAGCTTTACTAAATTGTTCCCTTTGGGTTGCTCACCCGGTGTATAAGGGTCCAACTGATGTACGATTGAACTCCAAAATT
>CAJWKF010000050.1 GCA_913042265.1 uncultured Gammaproteobacteria bacterium | reverse complement strand
AAGCCTGGTGATCAAATCGAAGTCTTCGACCGTATATTGGTTACACCAAAACTGTAATGGCCAAAGAGTTTAGTCGTACAAGTCGAATTGGTGAAGTCATTATGCGTGAGCTTGCACAAATGATTCAACAAGAAGTATCTGATCCTCGAGTTGGTATGGTGACGGTGTCTCATGTTGATGTCACATCTGATTTGAGATATGCGAAAGTATACATAACACGTCTAAACGAAACTGAGTCAGAGGAAGATGTTAAGGAATGCATTGCAGGTTTAACGAATGCAGCTGGGTTTCTAAAACGTGGAATCGCTAAACGCGTTGAAATCAGAACGGTTCCAGAATTAAAGTTTTATTATGATAAGTCTTTAGAGCATGGCTTTCATATGGATGAATTAATAGCAAAAGCTAACAAAGATATTACAGGCAGTTAATTTACGTTATGGGCCGTCGTAATAAAAAAGGGCGTAACATAACGGGCATAATCGTAATTGATAAGCCTAAAGGGCGTACTTCCAATCATGTTTTACAACAAATAAAACGTATATTTGATGCGAAAAAAGCAGGGCATACGGGTAGCTTAGATCCTCTTGCAACTGGTGTTTTACCAATTTGTTTGGGTGAAGCAACAAAAGTTTCACAGTATTTATTAGATGGTGATAAGCGTTACGAAGTCACATGTAAACTTGGCGTTACAACCGATAGCGGCGATTCTGATGGCAATGTTATAGCTGAAATGCCAATCCCCGAATTATCAGAACGGTTTCTAAATAGAGTGCTGCATAGTTTTTTGGGGCAACAACAACAAGTGCCGCCAATGTATTCAGCTCTAAAATTTCAGGGCCAACCTCTTTATAAGCTCGCCCGACAAGGTATTGAAATAGAGCGAAAAGCAAGAACAGTAAATATTTATGACATTATTCTTCTATCCTTTACCTTAGACAGTTTTACTCTTGAGGTTAAATGTAGCAAAGGTACTTATATTCGGACTTTAGTTGAAGATATTAGTCTCTCTTTGGGTACAGGAGGTCATGTTATTGCCTTACGCCGGATTGAATCAGCGGGTTATGTTATGTCACAAGCAATATTAATTGAATCAGTTGAAGAAAAAGCAGAAGAAGGTATCTTTGCTTTGGATAAATTACTACTTCCAACTGATCAGGCTCTACCAAACTGGCCCAGCATTAGAGTAGATGATGAGCAAGTGCTGGCCTTGAGGCGAGGGCAAAAGGTAAAAGTCGATCAAGAGTTTGATAGCGCACAAATTAAATTGTTCGATAGTCTGGGTTGCTTTTTAGGTCTGGGTGAGATGTCTCAATCGGGCATAATCTCACCGAAGCGAGTTTTTATTGAAGAAGACAGCCCTTAAAACGCTTGTTTATCATATAGAAACTCGGTAGAATAATTTTTCTTAATTAGTTGGGTACTTGGGTTCTTATGAACTGGGGTATTCCAGAATTTAACTAGTAGTAATAAACTACAAAAAAGTTGGAGTCATTAATGTCATTATCCCTAGAACAAACCAAAATTGTGGTCGATAAATACAAGCGTAACGAAACAGACACGGGTTCTGCAGAAGTACAAATTGCTTTGTTAACAGCACGAATTGCAAACTTGTCAGACCATTTTAAAGATAATATTCACGATCATCATTCTCGTCAAGGCCTATTGAAAATGGTTAGTGGCCGTCGCAAGATGTTAGATTACTTGAAAAAGAAAGATATAACACGTTATCGTGAGCTGATTTCAAGCCTTGGTTTACGCCGTTAAAAATTGGTAATAGTGAAAAAGTTTAATACGAAAATCATATTTTTGTTGTGTAATCAACAAGGTATTAATATTTAAAAAATGCCCCTGGAGCAATGTGCTTCAGGGGCATTTTTGTTAGGAAAAAACGATAGTGAGCGGAATAAGCCGCTTCCAAAATCAGCCAGATAAAGGAAAGAAAAGTGAATTCAGTAAAAAAGACAGTTCAATATGGCGACCATATTTTAAGTCTTGAGACAGGTAAGATTGCGCGTCAAGCAAGTGGGGCAATCATTGCTAGCCTTGGAGAGACTTCAGTGATGGTTACCGTTGTTGGTAAAAAAAATGTTCAGCCGGGACAAGGGTTTTTTCCGCTAACAGTTAATTATCAGGAACGGACTTATTCAGCAGGTAAAATCCCAGGTGGCTTTTTTAAACGTGAGGGTCGACCTTCTGAAAAAGAAACTTTAACGTGTCGTCTTATTGACCGTCCTTTACGACCTTTATTTCCAAAAGGTTTCTTGAATGAAGTACAGGTGATAGCAACAGTTATTGCATTGGATCCTGCAATTGATCCAGATATTCCAGCAATGATAGGCGCCTCAGCAGCTCTTGCGATATCTGGTATTCCATTCAGCGGACCCATTGCTGGTGCGCGTGTAGGCTACATTGATGGTGGCTATGTACTAAACCCTAGCAAAGAACAATTAAAAACAAGTGATTTAGATTTAGTTGTCGCGGGTACTGACAGTGCTGTTTTAATGGTTGAATCTGAAGCATCTGAGCTAGCTGAAGAAGTTATGTTAGGTGCTGTTATGTTCGGACATGAAAAACTACAGTCTGCAATTGATTTAGTTAAAGAATTAAAAAGTGAAGTAGGAAAAGAATCTTGGGATTGGTCAGCACCAGAAAAAGATCCTGCTATCTATGATGCTGTTAAAGCTAATGCCTATTCTGGAATCGAAAAAGCTTATGCAATTAGCGATAAAATGATTCGCCAAGATGAGCTTGCTAAAATTCGTGACATTGCAGTTGAAGCAATAGCTGGCGAAGACTCTGAAATGTCAGCAGATGATGTCAAAAGCGCTTTTGCTAAATTAGAAAAAGAGTTGGTTCGAGGTAGAATTATTGCTGGAGAGCCTCGTATCGATGGCCGAGATACCTCCACTGTCCGTGAAGTGAGTGTAGAAACTACGGTATTACCGCGCGTACACGGTTCTGCATTGTTTACTCGTGGAGAAACACAAGCGATTGTTGTAGCGACACTAGGTGCAGAACGAGATGCACAAATGATTGATGCTGTTGAAGGTGAGTACCGTGACCGTTTCATGTTGCATTATAATTTCCCTCCATTTTGTGTTGGTGAAACAGGTTTTGTTGGCAGCCCAAAACGTCGTGAAATCGGTCATGGTAAGTTAGCTAAACGTGGTATTCAAGCAGTCATGCCATCAGCTGAAGATTTCCCATATGTAGTTAGAGTGGTGTCTGAAATAACTGAATCAAATGGTTCAAGTTCAATGGCTTCAGTCTGTGGAACAAGTTTGGCGTTAATGGATGCGGGTGTCCCAATTAAAGCTCCTGTTGCTGGTATTGCAATGGGATTAATAAAAGAAGAAAATGGTTATGCTGTTCTTACAGACATCCTAGGTGATGAAGACCATTTAGGTGATATGGACTTTAAAGTTGCTGGTACCGATAAAGGTATAACTGCTCTTCAAATGGACATTAAGATAGAAGGTATTAACGAAGAAATTATGCGTACCGCCCTTGCACAAGCACGCGATGGTCGTTTAACTATTCTTGAAACTATGAATGCTGATCTCGCGACACATCGTGAAGAAATGTCAGAGTTTGCGCCACGTATTATTACAATTAAAGTTCATACAGATAAGATTCGTGACGTGATTGGTAAGGGAGGTGCAACCATTCGTGCACTGACAGAAGAAACTGGCGCAGTCATTGATATACAGGACGATGGAACTGTTATGATCTTTTCATCAGATTACAATGCAGGACAGGATGCCTTACACCGTATCGAGCAAATAACAGCTGAAGTTGAAGTTGGTAAAATATACCAAGGTACAGTTGCTAAATTAATGGACTTCGGTGCATTTGTGACGATTCTTCCTGGCAAAGATGGCTTAGTGCATATCTCACAAATATCAGATGAACGTGTTGAGAATATAAGCGATAAACTATCTGAAGGAGATAGCATCAAAGTAAAAGTGTTAGAGGTCGACCGTCAAGGTCGTATTCGTTTAAGCATGAAAGCAGTCAGTGAAGAAAGTGCTGACTAAATAAAGTATTTATCTTTTACAAAAAGCCTCGATAATTCGAGGCTTTTTTTTAGGGTTTAGATGATATTCTCTATATTAATGAATCGTGAGTATTGTTAATATGTGACATCAATAACCATTAAGCTGTTTTTCTCATTAATAATGATGATTATTAATTCTTATGAAGACTAGTATCAAAATATAAGAGGTTCTCAAGTGGTAAATACGATAATTATAGTGCTAGGCCTAGTCGTACTGTTTTGTCTCTTTAGAGCCTTATATTTTATGGTTACACTAAAAGGACCAAAGCAAGGCGAGGGTGTGGCTAATTTTCTAATGTTACGAGTGACTTTTTCTGCCATTTTGATTGGGTTTATAGTTGTTGCAAATTATGCGGGTTGGATAGAGTTACATGGACCTTATCAGGATCCGAGATTTGCAACTTCAATTGAGCAAAACCAAAAAGAAAAAAATATCGAGGACGATGGGCAGAGAGAATAATGGCTCTAAAACTTTTTACTGGTGCTTAAGCATTAATAAATTTAATTAATGTTGTCTAATTTTTTCACTTTAATGAGTTAGCTTGAGTAACCTAACAACCTGACTGTGTTGATGGAAACGTATTTTGATATCCATTATAGTAAAGTTATAATTAGAGTTAATAAGGGCACTTAATAATTCTCTTTTCGTCTCTATTGCAAGTCCCTATAGTGCTTAATTTTATCACTGAACAAATGTCAGTCATGTAGAATAGAGTATTTTCTATAATACTTTTTTCGAATGGCTAACTTACAGACAGAATTGAACAAACGGCGTACGTTTGCGATCATTTCGCACCCAGATGCAGGTAAAACAACAATCACCGAAAAGTTATTGTTATTTGGTGGTGCGATCCAAGTTGCAGGTACCGTTAAATCACGTAAATCTGATCGTCATGCGACATCTGATTGGATGGAAATGGAGAAAGAACGGGGTATATCTGTAACGTCTTCTGTAATGCAGTTTAACTACAAAAACCGAGTTGTAAATTTACTTGACACTCCTGGACATGCAGACTTTTCTGAAGATACATATCGAACATTAACAGCAGTAGACTCTGCTCTGATGGTAATAGATAGCGCCAAAGGTGTTGAGCAACGCACTATTAAATTAATGGAGGTATGTCGCCTTCGCGATACTCCAATATTAACCTTCATCAATAAGCTTGATAGAGAGGGACGTGATCCAATTGATGTGTTGGATGAGATCGAAAATATATTGAATATTCAATGTGCACCGATTACTTGGCCGATTGGTATGGGTAAAAATTTCAAAGGTATTTTTCATCTTTTAAATGATAGCGTACATATTTTTGAACCACATAGTAGTGAAGTTAGCGAGACAATAAAAGGGTTAGACAACCCACGTCTCGATGAACTATTTGGTGATCTAGTCGAAGAGTTTCGGGAAGAGATTGAGCTCGTAAGAGGCGCTAGTTATGAGTTTGATTTGGACAAGTTTCTAGCGGGAGAATTATCCCCTACTTTTTTTGGTAGTGCGATGAATAACTTTGGTATTACCGAGTTAATGGATTCTTTTATCGACTATGCTCCTAAGCCACAATCGCGAGAAACTAAAACTCGTGTGGTAGAAGCAAAGGAGGAGGCTTTTAGTGGCTTTGTCTTCAAAATACAAGCCAATATGGATCCTAAACATAGAGATAGAATAGCATTTCTTCGTATCTGTTCTGGTCAATACAAGAAAGGTATGAAGTTGCGTCAAACGAGGGTAGGGAAAGATATAACTATTGCTAATGCCGTGACTTTTATGGCGGCTGAACGTGAGCAGGCACAAGAAGCTTGGCCCGGTGATATTTTAGGTTTGCACAACCACGGTACAATCCAGATTGGTGATACTTTTACAGAAGGTGAAAATATACAATTCACCGGCATTCCATACTTTGCCCCCGAACTATTTAGACGAGTTCGCCTAAAAGATCCACTGAAAATGAAGGCGTTATCAAAAGGTCTGCAACAGTTGAGTGAAGAAGGTGCCACTCAGTTATTTCGGCCTTTAGATAATAATGACTTAATTTTAGGTGCTATCGGTGTGCTGCAGTTTGATGTGGTAGTTCACCGCCTGAGAGGAGAATACAATGTTGATTGTGTTTATGAGGCGGTACAAGTACACACTGCGCGTTGGGTTTATTGCAAGGATAACAAGATACTCGAAGAATTCAAGAAAAAAGCTTCTCGAAACCTAGCATTAGATGGGGCTGGGGGACTTACTTACATTGCCTCGACAAGAGTGAACCTTGATTTAACTATGGAACGATGGCCGGATATTGAGTTTAAGTCAACTCGGGAACACACATAAACATCATGTCACATTGTTAGTTCTCTATAATAGTAAGTTTAGATTTTTGGAGAAAAAATTCGTGACCTTTTATTTCAAAAAAATAAAAAAGCTCTAGTCAGCACTTTCGGTGAAGTCATGGATTATTGCAT
>CAJWKF010000049.1 GCA_913042265.1 uncultured Gammaproteobacteria bacterium | reverse complement strand
CAACTAAAAATTTTGCAAAATGGACCCTACCTAACATTACAGGAGAAGCATATTGGCTCGCACCTTCATATGCGCCTGATATCCCTGACTTCTCAAGACGTTCCGCTATTTTGAATGCGCGCTCTTTGCGATAGTCACGTATTTTTTTCAGCCCTTTTTGTAAGGCTCCGTTTTTATGATCTACCTTTAAACCCAGAATATGAATGGTACTACTGCCCCAGGTCACAGAAATCTCAACACCTGTCACCAGTGACAACTTTGTACCTTGAGCAGCTGATTGAGCAGCAATTATGCCCTCTGTACCATCATGATCTGTGAGCGCCAGAACATCAACGCCCTGCTCAATAGCTCTTGCAACCAGGTGTTCTGGAGATAAGCTGCCGTCCGATGCTGTCGAGTGGCTATGTAAGTCATAACAAGTCATAAATATTATTTTACGTTAGAATAAGGACTATTACTGTATTAGCTCGGATCCACATGAAACTATTTTTTGACTTTTTACCCATTGCTCTATTTTTTATCGCTTATAAGTTTGGTGGAGGCACTTACTTATGGGAGGGGCAAGCATATGATATAAAAGGAATATATGTTGCAACTGCGGTCATGATAGTGGCTACAATTTGCCAGAATGCTTACAATTGGTTTCGTCATGGCAAACTCGAAAACTCTCATCTCATCACACTAATACTCGTTGTTATTCTCGGTGGTGCGACGCTCTGGCTACAAAACCCGAATTTTATTATGTGGAAGCCTACTGTTGTTAATTGGCTCTTTGCCGCTGGATTCCTTGGCGCTCAACTCTTTACTCAGCAATCGCTTTTGGAAAGAATGATGTCCGAGCATATTAAGCTTCCTAGCATTATTTGGACTCGCTTAAATTTTGCCTGGGTCATCTTTTTTATTCTTTCAGGCATTGCCAATTTATATGTCGCATTTAACTTTGATGAAGCAACCTGGGTAAACTTCAAATTATTCGGTTTATTAGGCTTGACCATCCTGTTTATTATTGGTCAGTCCCTCTACCTCGGTAAGCATATTGTTGAACCTATCGAGTCTAATGAGGACAAGATTTAATGCTCTATGCCATCATAAGCCAAGATATTGATAATAGCTTGCCACTCCGCTTACAAGCGAGGCCAGCACATATTGCTCGCTTGCAAACCTTGCAAAATCAAGGTCTCTTAATCCTTGCTGGACCTCATCCAGCTATCGATAACCCTGAGCCTGGAGCACAAGGATTTACCGGCAGTTTAATTGTGGCTGAGTTTTCAAGTCTTTCTGACGCCGAATCTTGGGCTCATGCTGATCCTTATTTCAAAGCAGGGGTGTATTCCAAAGTTACAGTAAAACCATTTAAACAAGTTTTGCCATGAGCTACACAATTAAACGGTTAAAAACAGCTCTTTCTCCTTTAGCTTCCACTCACCTTGATATTCAGGATGACAGCGCGCTTCACGTGGGCCATGCAGGAAATACCGGTGGAGGACACTTTTCTCTGACAATTGTTAGTGAAGCTTTTGACGGTTTATCACTTCTTAAACGACATCGCCTAGTTTACGAGGCTGCTAGCACGTTAATGAAGTCAGACATTCACGCACTAAGTATTAAAGCTTTTACACCAGCGGAATATCATTCACGGTGACATTTGATAGCTATTAACCTGCCACCATCATCTTATCTATCCACACGGCTCCAGTTCTTATATTACCTCTTGTTTCAACATTGTTAGCCATAGCCTGTATCCCTAGAAACATGTCTCGTAAATTACTGGCTATCGTAAACTCGTCTACCGCGTACAGTATTTCGCCATTTTCTATCCAAAAACCTGCGGCACCTTGAGAATAGTCTCCGGTCACAGTATTGATCCCCATACCCATAATTTCTGTCACTAATATTCCTGTACCCATTTGCTTGAGTAACTCAGAAAACTCCACGTCATTATGTTCAACTGTTAAATTATGGACACCACCAGCATTGCCAGTAGTCGTCATTTTAAGCCTGCGCGCAGAATAACTATCTAGAACGTAACCTTGTAACACCCCTTCACTTATAATATCGCGTGTTTGTGTGGCGACACCCTCATTATCAAATGCTGCACTACCCAGCCCCTTTAATAACAATGGCTGCTCATGAATATGCATAAAATCAGGAAAGATCTTTTTACCTAAGTGATCGACTAAAAAAGAAGACTCTCGATATAAAGCACCGCCACGAATGGCTGTGATTAACTGTCCAAATAATGATGGTGCTATATCAGCTGCAAAAATAACAGGATAGCTCCCAGTTTTAACCGTGCGCCCATTCAGGCGGCCTAGTGTATTCTCAGCAGCACGCTGGCCTATAATTTTAGCTGATGCTAAATCCTCTGCATCTCGTGCAACATCATACCAATAGTCTCGCTGCATGCCCTTGGCATCATTGCTAATCAGAGTGCATGACAAACTGTGCCTTGTGCTTCGGCTTTGGCCTAAGAAGCCATGACTATTAGCATATATCCTATCCCCTTGATGACTCGAAACACTAGCGCCTTCAGAGTTACTAATACGTTTATCAAGATCAAATCCCGCGCGCTCACATTCCGTCGCAATTCCTATTGCACTCTCAGCGTCTATTTGCCATGGGTGATACGTTGACAAATCAGGAAACGCTCTGGCCATTAAAGCTTTATCAGCTAATCCTGCAGCCTCGTCTGCTTGCGTATGTTTGGCTATTCCACAGGCTGCCGTTACTGCATCGCGAATTGCTTGTAATGACAAATCAGAAGTACTCGCCGACGCCTTACTTTGACCAAAATAGACTGTTAAGCCCAGGCTAGTATCATTGTTGTATTCTAGAGTCTCAACTTCGCCCTGTCTCACAGTCACTGATAGCCCTGTGCTATGACTAGCACCAGCTTCGGCTGACGATGCTCCTTGTTTTTTAGCTTCTTCCAATCCTATCTCTGCTGCCTGTATTAATACGGCTCTTTCTTCAACTATATTCATTCTTTTAATGACCCTTTAACTTAAATAACCTTGCTCACTGGCAGATTGGACAGTTTTTATTTGGCTTTAATCTAATTTCGCGCCATTGCATGGTGCTAGCATCTAATAACAATAAACGGCTAGCTAATGATTCACCTGTTTGCGTGATCAATTTGACCGTTTCAACAGCCTGAATACTACCAATAATTCCTAATAAAGGCGATAAAACACCTGTTTGAGAACAGGTCTCCTGTAATTCACTTTTGTCTTGATATAAGCACTGATAGCAACCATTCCCAGGTTGCCTTGAATCATAAACCGTCACTTGGCCTTCCATTCTAATTGCAGCGCCAGAAACTAGAGGTTTGCTCTGCTTTTGCGTCACCTCGTTTAGTAAAAATCGTGTAGCAAGATTATCACTGCAATCCACAACTACATCTACTTTTTTTACCACCTTATTAAGCTCGGCACTTTCCATACGGTGGTTTCTTATATCAAGTTTCACCTCACTATTGATCGCAGCTATGCTGTCAGCTGCTGACAATACCTTAGCCCTTCCAATGTCCTGTTCCGTGTGAATGATTTGACGTTGTAAATTTGACAGTTCAACGACATCATCATCGACAATTGTAAAATTACCTACACCTGCTGCTGCTAGATAGAGTGCTACTGGAGAACCCAAGCCCCCCATCCCGACAATTAGGACATGGCTATTTAACAGTCGCTCTTGTCCCTCGAAATCAACCTTCGGTAATAATATTTGCCGACTATACCTCAATAGTTGTTCATCATTCATTGGTCTGGCACTCACATCTCAATTAGATCATTATAACGGCTGTTGCCCTAGAGTAACGCGATCATTATCACCGTAATCTTTGGCACACTGCACTTGTTCAAAACCTGCCTGTTGAAAAAGTATATTGACCTCACTTGCCTGCTCGTAACCATGCTCTATTAATAACCACGATTTTGACTTCAAGGCGAGTCTAGCTTGTTTAACAATTAGCCTAATATCCTTCAGGCCATCCTGACCAGACACTAATGCTGATGATGGTTCAAAACGGAGATCACCTCTTTTCAAGTGAGGGTCATTCGAAGCGATATAAGGGGGGTTGCTAACAATCATATCCAATTTGTTATTGGCAATAGAAGACAACCAATCTCCCTGCCAAAATGTAATATTCGTTATTTTGCATTTTTTTGCATTAGCTTGTGCCACTTTTAAAGCACCTAGGGAGCGGTCCATTGCCATAAAATGAACACCCTTCTTTTCTGACGCTAATGCTAAAGCAATAGCACCGCTTCCTGTCCCCAAGTCAGCCACTACCATACCTAATTGTATTTTTTCTAATGCCATAGCAACTAATATTTCAGTATCCGGCCTTGGGATTAATGTTTTGGCATTGACATCTAGCTCTAACGACCAAAAACTTTGCTGTCCGATAAGATGAGCAACAGGAACGCCTATTTTCCGTTTAAGAAGAAGGGCCTCATAATCGATATTTTGTTGTTCACTTAGTTTTTTTTCAGGCCATGTATGCAAATAGGTTACCGTACAATCTAATACATAACAGAGTATGTATTGACTATCAGAACCTGGACTATCAGAAGCAGATAAGCACAGTCGTCCTTTCTCAATCGCTTGCGTAATATTCATAGAAATAGCATGTCAGCTTTATGACAAGATGAAAATAGCTAAACTCATCGTATTGACCTTAAACAGACTACTCTTTAATATAATTTCATCTAAATCATTAACCTTCATCATAAACTCTTGCACCCTTCCTCTTCACCCTATCCGGTAAACATCTAATGTAATTTTACTCACACCCTGCCCTAGCATCGTAACTTCACCCTTATAACGTTGCGACATATCACTAGCAAACTCAAAAAAATAGGTTCTCTGAATTTGGACTCGCCCTAAATGATTCCGCTTAAGCCTTATTTTCTTCCAGCCAACCGTGTCATTTAAAAAAGTTAAATCCGCTTGCTCACAGTTTTTTTTAGCCGCTTGAATCGCTTTTTCTGCGACACCTCGACTGTCCCACCAAAACCACAGTAACGATATGATAAATAATAATGTAATTCCATTATCCATCAACCCAAATCCCCCCACATTGCTTGCAGTATCGCCAATGCTGAAACTGCCGCAGTTTCAGTACGCAATGTTCTTGGACCGAGTTTAACCGCTTGAAAACCCTGCCTCACTGCTGTCTGGACTTCCTCATCGCTAAACCCACCTTCAGGACCAATTAATAACTTGGTTTCCGTTTGCAACGGTAGGGTTTTAAAGCCGAGAGCTGCTGTTGGCTCTAATATCAGTCGCGAGCCACTATTAAATTTTTCTAACACCTCATCAAAGGACATGATCGGGGTTAGTATTGGTAAATTACACCGGCCACTTTGTTCACTTGCACTTATAATTACACCTTGCCAATGGTCCACTTTTTTTTGAGCACGCGGTCCAGAAAGTTGAACATTACAGCGCTCCGTGGTAACCGGCACTATTTTATTAACACCTAATTCAACCGCTTTTTGTAAGGCATAGTCCATCCGCTCACCACGAGAAATACCTTGTAATAAAGTGAGCGATAAAGGAGATTCAATATCATTCTGTATTACCGTCATTAGCTTTGCCGTTGACTCCCGTTTATTAACCGAAGTCATGACAGCCTCTATTTCTAGTCCGTAGCCGTTAAACAGCCTCAACCCCCCTCCAGATTTAAGCCTTAAGACTTGCACAGCATGGCGGTGGACAGCGAGAGGTAACTTTATTTCCTCTCCAACCTCCGTTATTTCAGGGCAATAAAATCTAGGTATTCGCATTGAAAATAAGTCATTTAAATAAAATTATCATCTCTAAGTCTAACAGGCTACTGCTTCTAATTTGAATAAGTAACACCTCAGGTTTTATACTCTAGTTATGAATATTAATATCAAAGGTCTTAAATACGCCGTTATCTCTAAAACTAATACGGAGCTTTTGTCACAGTTTAGCCCAATAAAATTTCAATACTTTTCAACAGATAATACCCAAACGAATATTATGATGCTAAAAGGCTTTATCAACCCATGAGCGAACTTATTTATCCGAGTTGGCCAGCTCCGCCACACATTAAAGCTTTCACAACCACTCGCTCTGGTGGCGTGAGCGCAGCTCCATTTGATTCTCTGAACTTGGGAGAACATGTAGGAGACGTATCGATGATAGTAGAACAAAATCGAAAGATTTTACTCAATAGCACAGAATTACCTGAATCCCCTCGCTGGTTATCCCAGCATCATGGGAGCCGAGTTATTGAGAGCGTACATTGGTCGGCTGGTATGTCTGCAGATGGTATCGCCACCAATACTCTTAATCATGTCTGTCCTATTTTGACTGCAGACTGCCTGCCTATTTTGTTATGCAATCAGCAAGGCGACAGAGTTGCTGCTGTCCATGCTGGTTGGCGTGGATTAGCTAACGGCGTCGTTGAAAACGCTATCGCAAGCTTTGGTTTTAACAACCAAAACATCATGGCTTGGCTTGGCCCAGCTATTGGCCCCGAAAACTTTGAAGTTGGACAAGA
>CAJWKF010000048.1 GCA_913042265.1 uncultured Gammaproteobacteria bacterium | reverse complement strand
ATCGCACCTTTATGCTCAAAATACACACCACCACACATTAAATTGTTTTCCTATGTCCAGATGGCCTCCAAGCCGGTGCAATAACATTAGGCATGGTACTACGGTCGATTAAGCGGGATGGTGCAATAGTAAACTCACCATAACGTTGATTTATATGATCGACAGCGATATTAAGAGCTTGCTGCTTATTACCAACATTACTATCAATAAACATATCCGTTTGCTTTTCACTGTGAGGGTTCAGCGCCGTAACTTGAACCTGCCAAACGGGTTGCCTCTGCCAATTCTTTAAAGTAAATTTTCGACATTGAGAAAAAAGTATTCGCCCATCATCTATTCCCTCTTCTAACTTAAATTTGGTGTGCAGCCAACCTTGCTGAGTTTTTAATCCTATATAAAAATGGCTCGCCTTAAAATGATGCAATCTAAGCCTACTTGTGACCTTTTCACTCATGTGCTGAAAATATATAAGTATTGTTGGCAGATCTTTTGTCTGAGGAGGTAAAACTTTACCGTGACCAATGCTTTTAGGTGCCTTCACAGAGAGTTGCATTGGTTCTGGATCTTTACCTTGTGCCATCAACCAGATCCGCCGCCCTAGGTTACCAAAACGCTTTGCTGGAATACTTATAGGTATTTTTTTCATATCACCGCAGATCGTGACTCCATAATCTTTAAGGAAGTTGGCAGTACCTGTATTAATCCCGCTTAGCTCAGTGACAAGTAAAGGTGCTAACGTTTCTTCGGCTTCCCAGGGCAATATCTGAGTCAGCCCATCCGGCTTATTTAATTTCGCAGCATACTTTGCCGTCGTTTTATCCCCACTGACACCGACACTACAAGTTAACCCTGATACATTACTCACCGTATCTTTTACTAGTTGAGCTATTTCTAGTGGTAAGCCAAGTAAGCTTTGACAATGAGTCACGTCAAGAAAAGCTTCATCAACGCTATAGACTTCTAAATTTGGCGTGATATTTTCCAAGGCCTTCATAATCTTCGTTGATATCGCTGCATAGCGATGTGGCCGCGAAGGAGCTTGAATTATATCTGGACATAATTGCCTTGCTTCTTTCAACCGCATGCCTGTTTTAACACCGTAGGCTCGTGCCTCATAACTAGAAGTGATAATAGTTGAGCCTTGCCGACCATTGGTTACTGCTACCGGCCTATTACGCCAAAAAGAATTGTCTTGCTGCTCTATCTGGGCAAAGAAACAGTTCATATCAACGAGAATAATAACCCGTGACCATCGTGAGTCTTTAGCTCTCACTCCTTATGAATAGGTGCGAAGTTGGCCAACAACAACGCCCTGAATCATAACCCGTTCAGCAGGTAATGTTACCGGATCGTAGTTGGCATTCGCAGGCTGTAATGTCACCGTTCCATCATCATTGAGCAGCAGTGTTTTTAAGGTTGCATCATGGTAGTCCACTAATGCTAATACAATATCTCCATGATTAGCAGTTAATTGTGAATGCATCACAACGTAATCACCGGACATAATGGCCTTGTCAATCATCGAGTCACCATTTACTTTTAGAACAAAGCGGTCTTTACCTTCAAACATTTCACCGAGGTCAATCTCTGATTCATCAGAAATAGCCTCTATCAACCTTCCTGCCGCTACTGTTCCTAAAACAGGTAGCTTGACTGATCGCTTGCTTGCCTGCTCTGACTCTTGCTCAATGAGCCGAAGGCCGCGAGAACGTCCTACACTTCGTTCTAATAGCCCCTGATTAACTAATGCTTGAATATAACCATGAACAGAACCTTGTGAAGCTAATCCTAAACCTAATGTTACTTCAGATATTAGCGGTGAGCGCCCTTCTCGCTGGATATACTGAACAATGAAGTTATACGTGTCATGTTGGCGTTGTGTGAGCATAATTTCCCTTCCGCTTAACTAAGAACATATCAAGAAGAAAATATAGAGAAAATAAGTGCTTTCGTCAACTAGTATTCTTATATTAAAATTTAATCCGCTCTAGCTCGATTGCATTTCATTTCATTTCCAACCCATCAACCAGTCAGTCTTATCTTTAAGACTCTTCCAATCGATCATGTACTTATTACCCGTTAAGACGGCCTCTAGTTGGCAACTGACTACACTAGTATTTTCATACTCTACAGCTGTGACAATAAAGTGCTTTTCTCTCTGGATAGGCGTTAAGGCTGTCCACTTAGAAAACATTAACTTTTTGGGGTTAATTTGGTTCACTTGTTACCCACCTAGATATAAGACTAAATGCTCTTATGGAATTTCAAATTCATGAGAAATTGTCTTCGCTAATTGTTTACCACTAGTGAATGCAGCTTCGATACGCCCATGAACTAAACTATCACCGCAGACAGCAATACCACCTGTACGATCTAACAAAAAACCGCTTCCTGACCGCTTAGGTGCATTAGCAAACTCCCATTTTTTGACATCACTCGTTCCAATAGCTGTAACTGGCAGCCCTGTTATGTCATACAAGCACTCCAGCATATGTTCTTCTACCTGTTTTAAGTCATCATTTAAATGTGCGTCCGCCCATGCATTCGTTGCGTGTACAACAATAGATGGAGCGCCTGTTCTTTTGGGTTTACTACTGTTTTTAGATATCCAGCTGATGTCATGGTTACGGACTAATGCTGCATTAAAACCAAGCTCAATATCTTCATTCAATACAACTCTAAGCGCAAAACACGCTCGCATTTTTATATTAGACAAAATAGGATAAAATGCATGTTCGGTAGGCAGCAAATCACAAGCTTGTTTTGGTGGCATAGTTAAAACTACCCAGTCAAATTGGCCAAGTTCTGAATCTCCTCCATATAGGTGCCAGATATTAGCCTTCCGTTCCATATAAGTGACCGTGGATTGATAGTCAATATCAAGTGAACCGGCCATCCATTCGCTGATCGCTGACATATTTGGAGTGCCTACATAGTGAGGGTGAGTTGCATCCCAATCCCGCTCTGAACATATTGCTTTATGGTCAAATTCAATAAAATGGCCCTGCCAGCTCTCAATAACAGCTTTTGACTCCATTTCACTAACCATTGCTTGAAATTCAGGTGTCTTAGCCGTAAAAAATTGCGCACCGTAATCAAGATCAGCGCCATTGATAACTTTACTTGTAACACGCCCCCCCGGCCGGTTGGCTTTCTCAAATATAGTAATGTTGAATCCGTCACCAAGCTCGCGTGAAAATGTCAGTCCGCTTATGCCTGCGCCAACGACAGCAACTCGAATCTTATTAACCATCCCTCTAGACTACTAAATAAGGCATAGACTAAAGCAGAGCTTCAATAGCGGTTATAAGCACTTTTGAATTAGGCTCAACATGACTCGGAAAATAATTCATAACTTTACCGTCAGAATTCAGTAAATATTTATTGAAATTCCAACGAGGCTCTTCAGATTGCTGATTGATTACTTCAAATATCGGATTCGCTAAAGGTCCTTTAACATAACTCGGTGAAACCATGGTGAATGTAACACCATAATTCTGACGGCAAACTTTAGACACCTCTTTTTCAGAACCTGATTCTTGATTAAAGTCATTGCTAGCAAAGCCAACTACAAACAAACCTTTCTCTTTGTATTTTTGATGTAATAACTCTAAGCCTTCAAATTGCCTTGTATAACCGCAATAACTAGCTGTATTAATCACTAGTATCGGTTTTCCCGCAGCAACTTTGCATAGATTAACTGTTTCTTTAGAATGCAGTTTCGGTAGTTCATAGTTTAAGAATTCAGGACAACTATCTGAAGCTTGTGCCTGCAATGAAATGCCTAAAAATAGTGCCAGTAATAACTTCAATGCTTTTCCCCTTATTATTGCTAATTAATTAAAAGACTTAATTAATTGTTTTAAGTTCTAAATAAATTGTAAAAAGTGGTTTAATAAAAAGCTATTTGATTAAACACCATCACTCTTTACTTTTTTATTTTTTGATTTTTGGCAACGTTTAGAACAGTACTTTACCTCAGCCCAAACCTTTTGCCATTTTTTTCGCCAAATAAAAGGCCTATCACACACAGGACAGAGCTTTTGCGGAAGATCTGACTTCTTAATCACTTCAATGAGTCCAAGAAAGTATTACTGTCGTGCTCTATTTCTACCTTTTTATTATCCGGCATCCGATCTAAGACTGTATACATCATTCTTAAACGATGGTTACTACTAAGTTTCTCCCTGTTTCTAGCAAGAAAGGACCAGTATAGGTAGTTAAATGGACATGCTTTCTCACCATTTTTTTTTGAAACACTATATTGGCAGCTTTTACAGTAATCTGACATTTTATTGATATAGCTCCCTCCTGATGCGTATGGCTTACTGGCTAGGTACCCACCATCAGCAAACAAAACCATACCAGAAACATTAGGAAGCTCCACCCATTCGTATGCATCTGCATAAACAGTCAAAAACCATTCGTTTACTTCGTCGGGAGCAATGGCGGTTAACAGAGCAAAATTTCCTAGTACCATTAGCCGTTGAATATGATGTGCGTATGCATTTTCTTTCGTTTCTGTGACGCATTGACTCAAACAATTCATTTTGGTCTTAGCCGTCCAATAAAACTCAGGAAGCTTTCTTTTCGCATTAAAAAAATTCTCAGCCTTGTAATCCGGCATTTTATGCCAATAAACACCCCTGACATATTCTCGCCACCCGACAATTTGACGTATAAACCCCTCAACTGAATTTAATGGTGCATGACCGTCATAGTATGCTTGTTCGGCAGCACGCACGCATTCCATAGGTAGCAATAAGCCACAATTCAAATAAAAACTTAAATGCGAATGGTACATCCAAGGTTCGCCTTGGAGCATCGCATCTTGATAATCACCAAAATAATAAAGTCTATATTCGATGAACTGTTTTAATGCCTCTAGCGCTTCGTCCCGAGTAACAGCAAACTGGAAGGGCAAAATATCACCAAAATGATCAGCGAACCGCTCTGAAACAAGCTTAATTACATCTTCAGTAATGCTATCAATATTGGAATGATAGGGTGGCGGAATACTTAGACTAGCATTTGGTGATTTGCGATTATCTCCATCATAGTTCCACTTGCCTCCTTCCGGTTCTTTACCATCCATCAAAATGCCATAATCTCGGCGAATGTTACGATAAAAGTATTCCATCCGTATCTGTTTGCGTTCTGAAGCCCAGCTTGAAAATTCTTCAGGTGTTGACAGAAACCGATTGTCAGCTTTGACTTCGATAGCGACACCTAATTCACTTTCCCATGACCGGACGTCATTCAAGAGTCTATACTCGCCAGGCTGAGTGACTACTACTTCATCACATAGCTCGTCCGCTATAAGACGTTTTATTTCACCCAAAAATGAACCTGTATTCATTTCATCATCAAGTTTCACATAGGAAACTATGTACCCAAGCTCACGGAGTTCATTTGCAAAATGACGCATGGCTGAAAATAAAAAAGCAATCTTTTTTTTATGGTGTTTAACGTAGCTTGCTTCTTCAATCACTTCGCATATTAAAATGATGTCATTAAGTTTATCGCAGCCTTCTAAACTAGAGATAGAATGCGAAAGCTGGTCCCCTAATATCAGCCGTATCTTTTTCAAAACATTAGCTCCCTCTGACTTGGCTGCTTTTTATCCCCATCTTTTTTAATTTTGCCAGAAACTTTCTTTCTCTTTGCTGTTTGTTTCCGACTAGCATGCTTTTTAACTATTTGTTTTGTTTCTTGTTTATGCTCAGTATTTTTACGAATTCCATATATTTTATCCGCAGCAAATTTACGTGCTTTTTTTTCATCTACAATAGGCATTGGGTAACCATTCATTTGAGCTGGCAGCTCCCAAGGTCTATGGATATTTTCTTTTGGCATATTTTTTAATTCTGGGATCCAACTCCTGATGAATTCACCGTCCGGATCATGATCGATACCCTGCTTGATAGGGTTGTATATACGAATACTGTTAATACCCGTTGTACCCGACTGCATTTGCATTTGTGAGTAATGGATCCCAGGCTCATAATCAACAAACAGTCGTGCTAAGTGTAAAGCCGGTTGTCGCCAATGAAGCCATAAGTGAAAACTAGCGAAACTAGCCAACATAGCTCGCATACGAAAATTTAGCCAACCGGTGGCAACGAGGGCACGCATGCACGCATCAATCATTGGATAACCTGTTTTACCTACTTTCCAAGCTTCAAAATAGTCAACATTAAACTCATCTCGCCTCAATCTATCATATGCAGAATGTAAGTTTTCAAATTCAAGGCGTGGCTCATCTTCTAGCTTTTGTATAAAATGACAGTGCCACCTGAGCCTCCCAGAAAATGAACGAATTGCACTTGGCCATTTACCTTTTGCTAATGAAGGCAAATTCTTAACCTGTTGATTTCGGGTTTCTAAAGCATGAAAAACCTCACGCACAGATAATGTGCCAAATGCCAAGTGCGTTGAAAGTCGAGAGCAACTTTCAAAAGCGGTCCAAGGTGAAGACATTTTTTTAGTGTATCCCTCACCACGAGCATAAAGAAAGCTTTCCAATAATAGTAATGCTTCTGAACGGCCCCCTTTCTGTCCCAAATGATAACCATCCTCAGTGAGCCCAAGTCTTTCTGCTATTGGTAAAGTATCTGAACGAAAATTAAGGCTTTTAAGATGATGAGGGGCCTCTATAACTGGCTTTTTCATTTGCTTATTCCAGTTCATTGCCCAACCATTTCTATTTTTCAAATGTCTGACAACCCCATTTCCTGCATGTTGAAACCAAGGAAT
>CAJWKF010000047.1 GCA_913042265.1 uncultured Gammaproteobacteria bacterium | reverse complement strand
AAGCATGGCCAACAAACTGGGATACCACCACGAATGGCTTTACCTTGACCATAAATAGCCTTCTCACTTAGAAATAAGACATCTTCCACTTCGCCCTGAGGTAAGTAAGACAACACCTGAGCACCATAGGTGGATACCGTCACCTTAGAAAACTGACTTGTGATTTCTGCAACGATTATCCCTGAGGAGTTTTCCTCGAAATGAAGCAGGTCATTAATCGCAAATTTCTTATTAAGCTCTTGTTTTGTCTGCATTTTAAATTCTGTTTAGTTAAAAATAAAAAGACGGGCATCAGCCCGTCATCTTGATACGAATAATAGTGCTTTTATTTTAAAGTCATTACAACTATTAGTGCTGATGACCGCCTTCACCATGAACATGACCATGCTCAAGCTCTTCTTCTGTAGGTTCACGCACCTCCCGAACAGTGACATCAAAATTAAGATGCACACCTGCCAATGGGTGATTACCGTCAACTGTCACCATCTCTTCACTAATAGCCATAACTGTTACTAATACGGGCCCTTCATCTGTTTCTGATTGAAACTGCATTCCAACTTCAATATTTTCAACACCACCGAATAACTCTTTCGGTACGTCTTGTTTCATATCTTCATGACGCTCACCATAGGCTTTTTCTGGCTCAATGCTTGCCTTTACTTTATCACCAGCTTCTTTACCAATTAAAGCTTCTTCTAAGCCTTCAACAATATTGCCAGCACCATGTAAATAAGCTAACGGGCCCGCGCCTTCTGAACTATCAATCATTTCACCTTCATTATCTGTTAGCGTGTAATCAATTAGTGCTACTTTATTTTCTGCAATCTTCATTTTTGTTCCTTACATTTGTTTTATAACTGCTGCAGCATAGTGGCTACAACTTAGAGGTTCAACACCAATCATTTCTGCTAAATCACAAGTAACCTGCTTCTGAGCAATCGCTTTTGATACACCAGACACTATTAAATCTGCAGCGTCTAACCAGCCAAGATGTCTTAATAACATTTCAGCTGATAATATAAGTGATGAAGGGTTAGCCATATTCTTACCCGCAAGAGCTGGTGCTGTTCCGTGAGTAGCCTCAAACATTGCTATCTGATCAGACAAATTTGCTCCTGGTGCAATACCAATACCACCAACTTGTGCAGCTAATGCATCAGAAATATAATCACCATTAAGATTGAGTGTAGCTACCACGTCATGCTCAGACGGATGCAATAATATTTCTTGTAAAAAAGCGTCTGCAATACAATCTTTAATTATGATTTCTTTACCTGTTCTTGGGTTCTGACAACTTTTCCAACTACCGCCTTCAATTGCAGTAGCACCAAATTCTTTTGCTATCAAGTCATACCCCCATTGTTTGAACCCGCCTTCTGTGAATTTCATAATATTACCTTTATGAACAATAGTCACACTGTCACGATCGTTATCGATCGCATATTGCATCGCTTGTCGTATTAAACGCTCTGTGCCCTCGCGAGAGACGGGTTTAATACCTATTCCTGAAGTCTCTGGAAAACGGATTTTAGTAACGCCCATTTCATTTTGTAAAAAATCGATGACTTTTTTAACTTCTGAAGTTCCAGCCTCCCATTCAATACCAGCATATATATCTTCAGAGTTTTCTCTAAAAACAGTCATATCAATATTTTCAGGGGCTTTTACTGGACTTGGTGTTCCTGGATAATATCTTACAGGCCGCTGACAAACATATAGATCTAGAGTTTGACGTAGTGCGACGTTCAAAGATCGCATGCCTCCGCCGACAGGAGTCATCAACGGACCTTTTATCGATACCGAATAATCTTTTAATGCCTTAAATGTTTCTTCGGGTAAATACTGGTTACTGCCATAAACTGCAGTAGCCTTTTCACCAGCATACAGTTCCATCCAGATGATTTTACGCTCACCCGAATACGCTTTTAAAACTGCAGCATTAACAACCTCGAGCATTGCAGGTGTAATATCGACACCAATACCATCACCTTCAATAAAAGGAATGATCGGATTATTAGGCACAACTAATGACAAATCATCATTAAACTTAATGGCAGAACCATTATCTGGTACTCTGATTTTTTCGAAAGCCATTTATTGGGCCCTTGATTATAAAATGCGATATTTTAACATAACCAGATCCCGCCATCTCAGCATATCTTCATGACTGAGCTTATTTTATTTAATAAGCCTTTTAACGTACTCAGTCAGTTTAGTGATAGTGACAATCGCCAGACATTGAAAGATTACATTTCAATACCAAATGTATACCCTGCTGGCCGTTTGGACCGTGATAGTGAAGGATTATTATTACTCACAGATTCTGGCCCACTTCAACATCAGGTTAGTGAACCAAAATACAAACATGAAAAAACTTATTGGGTACAAGTGGAAGGTACACCTGATTCTCAAGCTATTGCTCAATTAATATCAGGCGTAGCTCTAAAAGACGGTCTTACACTGCCAGCCAAGGCTAAATTAATTGCCCCTCCAATGATATGGCCACGCACTCCACCAATTAGAAAACGAAAGTCAATTCCAACACAATGGCTAGAACTAAAAATAGTTGAAGGAAAAAATAGACAAGTCCGTCGTATGACAGCAGCTATAGGCCACCCTACTCTTCGTCTTATTCGTTATGCAATTGGTGATTGGACACTAGATGATATTCCTCCCGGTAAATGGCAAACTATTACCATACCGTCCGTGGTAAAATCTGGCGATGATTTGGACTCCCATAACTACCGTCGCCGCCGTAATAGAAAGAGATAATCGTTTCTTGTTCGTCGAAGAACTTATTAATAATAAGATGACTCTTAACCAACCGGCAGGTCATCTCGAAGACAACGAAAGCCTTATCGAGGCTGTTATTCGTGAAACCCAAGAAGAAACAGCTTGGCAGTTTTCTCCCCAGTCTTTAGTTGGAGTGTATCAATGGCGAGCAGACAATAATGACACTTATATCCGTTACTGTTTCACGGGCGACTTAATTAGTCATGACCCGGCGCAGGCCCTAGATCCTGATATACATCAAGCTGTTTGGCTTGACCTCGAGGCGTTTCTGGAAAGAAAATCACATGTGCGTAGTCCACTTGTCATGGACTGCATTCAAGATTACCTTGCTGGTGAACGCCACCCACTTTCATTACTACATAACTAAATTATGTCAAATAATAACAAAGTCATCGTCGGTTTATCAGGTGGGGTAGATTCTTCTGTAGCAGCCTTATTACTCAATCAGCAGGGTCATGATGTCGAAGGCCTCTTTATGAAAAACTGGGTCGATTTTGCTGACGAAGCTGAGTGCACTATCGAAGATGACCGTAAAGATGCCCTTTCTGTTGCCAGTAAAATTAATATTCCATTTAATGAAGCCAACTTTGCAATGGAATATTGGGATCACGTCTTTAAACATTTCTTGGATGAGTACCAAGCTGGGCGAACACCAAACCCAGACATCTTATGTAACCGCGAAATTAAGTTTAAAGCTTTTTTAGAGCATGCCTTAAAACTCGGTGGTCATATGATTGCTACCGGACACTATGCACGTATCAAAAAACATAATGCCAACTATTGTCTCTTAAAAGGACTAGATCACAATAAGGATCAGAGCTATTTCCTATATACACTTGGACAAGAGCAGCTTTCCCGTACGCTCTTTCCCTTAGGTGAACTTCCAAAAACAGAAGTGCGTGCTATTGCAGAAAAAGCAACTTTCATTACTCACGATAAAAAAGATAGCACCGGTATTTGTTTTATAGGCGAAAGACATTTTCGCGAGTTTTTAAGTCGATACATACCAGCTCAACCAGGTGAAATGCGTACTCCTGAAGGTGAACTTGTGGGAAGACACGATGGTCTTATGTATTACACATTAGGTCAGCGGCAAGGTCTTGGGATTGGAGGACGTAAAGACAGCACAGGAGAACCCTGGTTTGTTGCAGGTAAAGACATGAAAAATAAAGTTTTATTTGTAGTTCAAGGCGACCATCCATGGTTACACAGCCAAAGTTTGACAGCCCAGCAAGTATGCTGGGTTGCAGGAAAACCACCTAAATTCCCCTTTTATGCAAAAGCTAAAACACGTTACCGTCAATCTGATCAAGATTGTGAGGTAACACGCGGTGACAATGAAGATATTTGTGTTAACTTTACACAGCCACAACGGGCAGTTACACCGGGCCAATCCGTCGTCTTGTATCAAGATGACAATTGCCTGGGTGGCGGCATTATTACTCAAACTGACGCACCTGGAGTTCATCCGTGAACTATACTCAACAAGAACGTGATCGCACTATTGCCCTAGCCGCATTGTTACAATCTGTACATTTAGTTCATAATATTGCAGTCTCAGGACAAGCAGACCAGACAGACATCAATACATTGCTTAATAGCCTGATTGTTAGCGATGCAGATACAACCGAAGCTGTATATGGCAAGTTATCTAATTTGAAAACTGGCTTAGACCAGCTGCATATTCAACTTGTTGTACAAAAAAGCAAACATGAACTTACACAGGTACAATATGCTGTCAACTTAATGCGATTAGCATCAAAGCTGTCTAAATATGATTCATTGATGAAAGTCATTACCGAAGAAATTGATCAGATTCCTCAATACATCGAACAATATGGTGAAATTCAAAATGAGCAGGTTCTTACTCAAATTTCTACTACGTACAAACGTACTGTGAGTAATTTGACACCTTTTATAAAAGTTCATGGTGATGAAAGTAATCTACAAAACACACACAATGCAAACCTCATCCGTGCTCTATTATTAGCCGGTATTAGAGCAGCTATACTCTGGCATCAAAAAGGAGGCAGCTACTGGCAACTTCTTTTTCAATCAAACAAAATTGAAAAAATAACAAGTGATCTTCAAGCTTCTGCCTGAGTAATTTTTGTTTAGGTAGGTGCCAAAAAGTAGGCAGTAGAAAGACCTGCAGAACCAAGTAACATATACACCACAGTCGTTTTAAGCCTTGGTTTCACTATACTCAGCAATTTGATCAAAGTTTAGGTAACGATAAATTTCATCTGACATCGGTTCTATCCCCGCTACTTTTTCTAAATATTCTTCATGGCTTGGTAATCTTCCGATACTTGCTACTACCGCTGCTAACTCAGCAGAGGATAAATAAACATCCGCACCGTTACCCAGCCGGTTAGGGAAGTTACGCGTAGAAGTAGATACCACTGTCGCCCCATCGGCAACACGAGCTTGGTTGCCCATACACAATGAACAACCTGGAGTTTCAGTACGTGCACCAACACGACCAAATATACTATAAATGCCCTCTTCCGTTAGTTGGTGTTGATCCATTCTTGTTGGGGGAGCTACCCATAATTTAGTTGGTATATTACCCATATTTTCAAGAACTTTTCCTGCCGCACGATAGTGCCCAATATTTGTCATACAAGAACCAATAAAGACCTCATCAATTTCTACACCCGCTACTGCTGATAATGGTTTAATATCGTCAGGGTCATTAGGGCAAGCAAGAAGTGGTTCTTTAATATTTTCCAATTCAATTTCAATGACTTCTGCATATTCTGCATCCACATCTCGCTCCAGTAATACTGGTTTTTCTAACCATGCTTTCATAGCATCGATACGTCGCTGTAAACTACGTCTATCTTCGTAACCTTCGACTATCATCCACTCTAATAGCGCCACATTTGAATTTAAAAACTCAATAACAGGCTCCTTATTCAAGTGAACAGTACATCCGTTAGCTGAGCGTTCTGCTGAAGCGTCAGATAATTCGAAAGCTTGTTCAACTTTTAGGTTAGGTAGGCCCTCAATTTCAAGAACACGACCATTGAAAATATTCTTTTTACCTTTTTTATCAACCGTAAGTAGCCCTTTTTGTATTGCCGTGTAAGGAATTGCATTAACTAAGTCTCTTAGGGTAATACCGGGTTGCATTTCACCTTTAAAGCGAACCAATACTGATTCAGGCATATCCACGGGCATGACACCTAAAGCTGAAGCAAAGGCCACTAAACCAGAGCCTGCAGGGAAGCTGATACCCATGGGAAAACGAGTATGTGAGTCGCCACCGGTACCAACAGTATCTGGTAATATCATTCGATTTAACCATGAATGAATAACACCATCACCAGGGCGTAATGAAACGCCACCGCGAGTACTGATGAAATCTGGCAGTTCATGTTGTAGCTTAATATCAACTGGTTTTGGATAAGCGGCCGTGTGACAAAAAGACTGCATGACAAGATCAGATGAAAAGCCTAAGCATGCTAATTCTTTCAACTCATCTCGTGTCATTGCTCCGGTGGTATCTTGTGAGCCTACGGTAGTTACTTTAGGTTCACAATAGGTACCGGGCCTGACACCTTCAACGCCGCAGGCTCTTCCCACCATTTTTTGGGCTAAAGTAAATCCTTTTCCTGTATTAACAGGGGCCACTGGCCTTACAAATATATCTGATATTGTTAAATTTAATGTTTCCCGCGCTCTATCTGTTAAACCCCGGCCAATTATTAGTGGGATCCGACCTCCGGCACGTACTTCATCTGCTATAGTTGTTGGCCTCATAGAGAAAGTTGAAATCACCTCGCCCACTTCATTCGTTATTTTTCCATCATATGGGTGGATCGTAATAACATCACCAGTATTCATTGACTGTACATCGCACTCGATTGGTAATGCACCGGAATCTTCAGCCGTATTAAAGAAAATAGGCGCAATATTACCCCCCAAAATAACGCCACCTTGACGCTTGTTTGGAACATAAGGAATATCATTACCCATATGCCAAAGTACCGAGTTTATTGCTGACTTTCGCGATGA
>CAJWKF010000046.1 GCA_913042265.1 uncultured Gammaproteobacteria bacterium | reverse complement strand
GGCAGCGCATGCGAGGATAGTTCCATCACGCTCCATTACTACAAAGTTTTCAATATGTAGCTCAAGCTCTTCACGCGCACGCTTGACTAGTACGCCACTTTGTTCGAGGGGTTGGATCAATTCTAAAATACCGCCAATATCATTGATTGTAGCTATTCGAGTGGTTTCGAAAGCCTTCGCGCTTATTAATATTCCTGCACCATCACGACTAAATAACTCTTGTAACAAAGCATCATCCTGTGCACGGTCAAGCAGGTGAACGCGTTTGACACCTGCTTCACAGGCATCAACAGCCGCTTGAAGGGTATAACTATTAGCGAGCTCTATATCCATGAGGGCATCTTCCGCTTGCATTACAGTCATTTCTTTCGGTAATTCCGAGTGAGCATCACCAATAAAGATGAGTTTATTCGCTTTAAGTTGGCTGGCACATGCTGTAGCAATAGCTTCAGCCGATAAATTAAAGACTTCACCAGTTGGTGAGTAACCTAGAGGGGGTAATAACACGATGTTATCTAAATCGAGCTGTTGTTCAATAGCCTTGGTGTTAATACGACGAACTTGGCCTGTGTGACATAAATCAACACCATCAATGATGCCTACAGGCTGCGCAGTAACAAAGTTACCACTACTGCATCTAATTTGTGCATCAGCCATTGGTGTACTGGGTAAACTAAAGGATAGCTTAGCCTCAAATTCCAAACGAATTTGCCCAACAATAGTCTTGGCAATTTTTAGGCTTGCATCGTCGGTGACACGTAAATCTTGATGGTATTGCACTGGAATATTGTTTTGTTGGCACTGCTGTTCAATTTGGTGGCGCGCACCATAAACGATAACTAAGCGGATACCAAGACTGTTTAATAGCGCTAAATCGTTAATTAAGTTGTTGAAATTATTTGATGCTATTGTTTGACCATCGACGGAAATTACAAATGTAGCACCACGGTGACTGTGGATATATGGCGCAGCATGGCGGAACCAGCTGGTTGTTGTCGCAATATGTTGCACTAATGGGGATATTATTTTGTCATTCATAGTGCTCTTTTTATCCTAGTCTAAGCAAGGTTGCAAAGTTGCGTGTAAAATTTGTGGAATTAAATGTAACTAAAGTTCCTTTTGGTTAAGATCATTTTACTTAGTTTGAGGAATCACTATGCCAGTATATCGTTCTAAAACATCGACCGCGGGCCGCAATATGGCAGGTGCACGGGCACTTTGGCGAGCGACAGGGATGAAAGATGATGATTTCAGTAAGCCAATTATTGCGATTTCCAATTCTTTTACTCAGTTTGTCCCAGGCCATGTTCATTTAAAAGATCTTGGTCAGTTAGTTGCGCGCGAAATTGAGCGGGCGGGCGGTGTAGCAAAGGAGTTTAATACTATTGCCGTCGATGATGGAATAGCGATGGGGCACGGAGGCATGTTGTATAGCTTACCATCACGAGACATTATTGCTGATTCGGTTGAATATATGGTTAATGCCCATTGTGCTGATGCGATTGTTTGTATTTCCAATTGCGACAAAATCACGCCTGGTATGTTGATGGCGGCACTTCGTCTTAATGTCCCAGTTATTTTTGTTTCTGGGGGCCCGATGGAAGCGGGCAAAACCAAATTAGCGGGGAAAGATGTCAAATTAGACTTAGTGGATGCAATGGTCCAAGCTGCAGATGATAGTGTTAGTGACGAGGATGTAGCCGAAATTGAACGTGCAGCTTGTCCAACATGTGGTTCATGTTCAGGGATGTTTACTGCCAACTCGATGAACTGCTTAACGGAAGCACTAGGTTTATCACTGCCGGGCAACGGTTCTCTACTAGCTACACATGCTGATCGTGAAGAGTTGTTCTTAGAAGCTGGCCGTCAGATCGTTAAAATTACTAAGCAACATTATGAACAAGATGATTACAGCGTCTTGCCCCGTTCGATTGCTAATAAGCAAGCGTTTGAAAATGCTATTGCTTTAGATGTTGCGATGGGCGGTTCCACAAACACAGTTCTACATTTATTAGCGGCGGCACATGAAGGTGAAGTGGACTTTAAAATGGCGGATATTGATCGCATGTCGCGCAAAATTCCAAATTTATGCAAAGTAGCACCAGCAACACCTGAATATCACATGGAAGATGTCCATCGTGCTGGTGGAGTAATGAGTATTTTGGGGGAATTAGCAGCTGGTGGTTTGCTACACACAGAGATACCTACGGTTCATAGCGAGAGTCTGGCAGCAGCTTTGGATATATGGGATGTTAAACGTAGCGATAGTAAAGTGGCAAAATTGCGTTACTTGGCCGGCCCAGCAGGAATTCCTACCCAAGTAGCATTTAGTCAAGACTGCCGCTGGCCTGAACTTGATTTAGATCGTGAGAATGGGTGTATTCGTGACATTGCACATGCATATAGTCAAGATGGTGGGCTTGCAGTGCTGTTTGGCAATTTAGCTGAAGAAGGCTGTATCGTTAAAACGGCGGGTGTCGATGAGTCAAACCTAACTTTTACTGGACCAGCACGCATTTTTGAATCTCAAGATCTAGCTGTGACCGCAATTTTGACAGATCAAGTTGTAGAGGGAGATGTTGTGCTTATTCGTTACGAAGGCCCAAAAGGTGGGCCAGGCATGCAAGAGATGCTGTATCCCACCAGCTATTTAAAAGCTAAAGGGTTAGGTAAAGCCTGTGCATTGTTAACGGATGGTCGTTTTTCTGGAGGGACATCGGGCCTTTCCATTGGCCATGCCTCCCCAGAAGCAGCAGAAGGTGGTGCTATAGGTTTGATAGAGGAAGGGGATATTATCATTATTGATATTCCAAACCGAATGATTAAAGCAGATGTATCCGATATTGTATTAACAGAACGAAGAATAGCTATGGAGGCAAAAGGTGATGATGCATGGCAGCCTATTGGGCGAGAGCGTGAGGTCAGTTTAGCTTTAAAGGCTTATGCTGCATTAACGACCTCGGCTTCTAAAGGGGCAGTTAGAGATGTGGAACAGTTGAAGAAAAACTAAGGCTTTGATTGAGCTTAAATATTTCCCCAGTTATTTTTCCTTTGGAAGCGAAGGCGAGGAAGAATTAAGCCAAGAATAATGCCACCAAGAAGGACCGCTACACCGATCAAGAACCAGCTTTGACCTTCGCTATTTTTCATCGCAGTATTTTCTAAAACAAGTGCTTGCATACTATGGTCTGATTGTTGGATTTTTTCTTTTAGTTGAATGTTTTCATTATTAAGTGCAATAGAGCTTGATGCTGTTGTTTTTATGAAGTCCAGCTCTTTTTTGAGGCGCCGAGCTGTTTCTTTTAACGTCATATTTTCGTTATTAGAAATAGTAATTTTTGTAGAAAGGGTCTGGAGTTCTTCTTCACTCTCAGCTATCTCTAACTCTAAGGTTGCAACTTTTTGGGCGCTGCTTGCAACGAGTTTACGAACACTAGGTGCATTCATTAGGTAGCGAGTTAGAACCCAGCCTTCCACACCCTCTGTGGTGCGTACTTTGGAATATCCTGTGGAACCTTCTTCAAGAAGATCTAATCGGTCACCACTTGTCAGGACTCTTTTGATGGCAGACTTGACGCCCTCTCCATTACGCATAGTGATTTCAAGTAGATCAGAGACGTAACGTGGGGTTTCTGCTGAGCTAGTCAATGGACTCATGACAATAAGAGTCAAAAATAAGATATTAATCAGTTTGTTCACGAGTAAGACTTCTTTTTTATTAAGTTATCATCACTTTACCAGATGAAACTATAAAACACCCAATCTCTGTCACGATAAGCTGAAAGCTAGTTAATTTTAATGTGTCAGATGGGTAGTCATCCAGTGGTAAAAGATGACCGAACCTCCATGAGGTGAGACCTTTTACCATTGAATTAAATCTAAAACATACTACCAGTATGCATTTGCACGAAATTTTAACCCAGAAGGTTCAAAGCTGACGTTTGAACCATTAATGGTTAAATCCGTTACTTTGTCATAATTCAACATAAGATTGATATTCGATGTTGGATAATAATTCAACCCAACAGTAAACTTATCTACTTCATCTGTACCATTGATATCACCATCGATTTCAGTGGTTTCAATTCTGGCAGCAACTTGCCACGCTCCATATTTAGATTTTGGAATGAGCCCCGTGGTGTATCCCTTACTCCATTTAACTGATTCTCCTGTTAAGAAGTATCCGACTTCAACTGCGTAACTATCAATTTTGACGTCATCATTTTCCTTACTGTTCATCGTATATTTATTATATTCTGCAATAGTATGAAGTGGGCCAAAGATACCAAAGATATCTGTAGTAAAAGCATGTGTATCATTTAAATCACCAGACAGAATCTCTGCAGACAGATGTTTTGCTTTATCATTATGACTAACAAGACGTTGACTGTAACTATACTTGTTTGCACCGCTAAGGTTTAAATAGCCTGCACCCACTTGAAGCATATGCTGCTCATCTTTCATAAATGGTACAACTGAGGTTCTAAGGGAAATAGTTGTGCCTTGCTCATTCCTATTTGTTGAGTCGTCACCAGCATCACCTTCACCGAGCTGACCAAATGTAAAGCCAGAAGAGAGCATCCATTTATAATTAGGTTCTGCAAGGGTTAATACGGCGCCAGATTCACGTGCAGGTGAAATTGAGCTGTCTGCAAACAGGGGACGGTCAATAAAGGTCATGTATTTAGAACTTATTTTAGTGTTCAAACCGTATTGAATATGAGATTGTCCTAACTTTAAACCAAGTCGATTGTTTTCACTGCCAAATCTAGTTCGATAGTTGATCCAAGCATCTTTGACTGAAGAATCGCCGCCAACAAACTCACCTTCAAACTTATAGCCGTAAGCATCAACTTTACCTTGAAAGCCTAAACGAACACGACGTAATTCGGTGCCTCGAATATCATCATTACCAGAACCATTTTCATCCGTATCGAGGTAATCCCACATAACACGGCCGAGAGGACGAAAACTGTATTTGCCGTCCGAGCTTTTTATTTGTATCGTGCCTTTAGTCGTTATTTTGGGCGCTGAAGATACTGCTGTGGTGATTTTTTCAACACTGACTTGGACTTCTTGATTAATTTCTTGGTCGGCTTTGGCAGCGCTAGCGAGCAAATGGAAGTCTTCTGCAGTTATGGTGCCTTTGTCACGAAGAACCTTTAATAAGTCCATCATAGCGTTATTGCTAGCGTTGACAGGCAAAGCTGCCATGCCCGTCAATGCTGCAACGATTAGTAAATACGTAGATTTTATTCTCAAGGTGCTATCCTCATGATTGATTGAATAGAAATAGAACTAAACTGTTTGATGGGCATATATTAACGTCGTAATATTTCAGAATGATGAAACAGACATGACAATTATGTGCCATTGCGACAAATATCTCACTTTGTTGTTTTAAAACAACGCTAAAGGTTAATAGTTTGGGCCTCTTGAATTTATTAATACAGACCTTATATTATGTAGTCTAACTGTTGAACATGGAAAAGTGATGCTTCGTACCTTATTTATTGTGTTTTTATTAGTGCCATTGATAGAGATTTACTTCCTGATTCAGGTTGGAGAAGAGGTTGGTGCGGGTTGGACAATTTTCTTAGTCGTGGCTACAGCTTTCATTGGGGCTGGTTTGCTAAGGATGCAGGGTCTGAGCACAATGCATAGAGCACAAGTTTCAATAAGCCAAGGTCAGTTGCCTGCATTAACCATGCTGGAGGGACTAGCGTTATTGATTAGCGGGGGACTTTTACTGACACCAGGTTTCTTTACAGATTTAGCGGGCTTTTTATTGTTAATACCATTATTAAGGCAAGCTTTGATCAAGAGACTGATAGAAAAGGCTCAGTTTTCAGGGTACAGTTCGTCACAGTATCATGAAAACTCCGATATTATAGAAGGTGAAATCGTCAACAAAGACGATGAGCACCATTTGCGATAAATTTTAACTTCAGTACTTGAAGTTTATTTTTTAAGCCCCATCTTATGGGTTCATAACTTTTTTGATAGACTTTTTTAAGGATAGTGTAAATGAATATTCGTCCCCTTCATGACCGTGTGATTGTTCGCCGAGTGGAAGAAGAAAAAACAAGCCCAGGTGGTATTGTATTACCCGGTAGCGCTTCTGAAAAGCCAGACCGTGGTGAGGTGATTGCCGCAGGTAAAGGTAGGATCACCGATTCAGGTGAAGTGCGTGCGATGGATGTAGCTATTGGCGATAAAATTCTGTTTGGCAAATATGCCGGCACTGAAGTTAAAGTAGATGGTGAAGAGTTATTGGTGATGCGTGAAGACGATATCGTCGCTGTCATTGAAGGCTAAACGTTTACATAATTTAATTAAAATTTAAAAGCATATTAAAAAGGAATAAAGAAATGGCTGCTAAAGAAGTCAAGTTTGGTGCTGATGCGCGAAGTTTAATGGTCAACGGTGTAAATACACTGGCTGATGCAGTAAAAGTCACATTAGGACCTAAAGGTCGAAATGTTATCTTAGATAAAAGTTTCGGCGCACCCACCATCACAAAAGATGGCGTATCAGTTGCTAAAGAAATCGAATTAGATAATAAGTTTGAGAATATGGGTGCTCAAATGGTAAAAGAAGTAGCATCTCATACCTCTGATGCAGCTGGTGACGGGACAACAACAGCGACAGTTCTAGCGCAAGCGATTTTACGAGAAGGCATGAAAGCTGTTGCTGCAGGTATGAACCCTATGGATTTAAAACGTGGTATTGATAAAGCTGTTACGGCTGCTGTTGCCGAATTAGAAGGCATGTCTACGGCATGTGATGATAATAAAGCGATTGCTCAAGTAGGTACAATATCAGCTAACTCTGACT
>CAJWKF010000045.1 GCA_913042265.1 uncultured Gammaproteobacteria bacterium | reverse complement strand
TGGCTTATTAGCTCTTATAATTCCTGCTTTTTCAAAACCAATGGTCTCACGATCGTGCCCTAACCATTGCGTATGATCTAGGCTAATAGGTGTAATTAATGCGATATCGGCATCAAATAAGTTCACCGCATCTAAACGACCGCCCATACCTACTTCTAAAATTGCAATATCAATCGCTTTATTACAAAAAATATTAACAGCCGCTAGTGTGGAAAACTCAAAGTAAGTCAGGGAAACTTCTTCTCTTGCTTGATCCACCTCCTCAAAAGCTTGAGATATTAGATCGTCATCGCAAGCCTTTCCGTTAAGTACGATACGTTCGTTGTAATTAATTAGGTGAGGAGAGGTATAAGCACCTGTACGATAACCTGCGGCGCGTAAGATAGAATCGAGTATAGCAACAGAAGAACCTTTACCATTAGTGCCAGCAACAGTAATAACTTTAAATGGTAACGTGGTATTTCCTTTGAGCTGCTGCCAGACATCCCTAACTCTATCAAGGCCGGGATCTACCTCAGTGAAGTGGAGCTTTTCCTGCCAAGCCAGCCATTCTGACAAGGTTTGAAATCGCATACTTTATTTGAATTTAAGCAACGTCGCGCTTTTGTAACACTGATAACATTTTTGATAAACGATCACGCATATCTCGTCTATCAATAATCATGTCAACAGCACCATGCTCTAGCAAAAACTCACTCCGCTGAAAACCTTCAGGCAATGTTTCCCGGACTGTTTGTTCAATAACTCTTGGTCCTGCAAACCCGATTAATGCTTTTGGTTCAGCGACGTTGATATCACCTAACATTGCTAAACTTGCTGATACCCCTCCCATAGTCGGATCCGTTAAGATAGAAACGAATGGGACACCAGCCTTACTCAACTGTGCCAATATCGCACTAGTCTTAGCCATTTGCATTAATGAAAACAAACCTTCTTGCATACGAGCACCGCCGCTGGCAGCAAAACAAATTAATGGCACTTTCTTTTCTAAAGAAACTTTAGCTGCTCGTACAAATTTTTCACCAACTACTGAACCCATCGACCCAGCCATAAAACTAAAATCAAATGAAACTGCAACAACAGGCAAGCTATTGACCGTACCCTCCATCACTAGTAAAGCATCCTTTTCACCCGTCGTTTTTTGAGCCTGTGATAAACGATCCTTGTATTTTTTGCTGTCTTTAAATTTTAATATATCAATAGATTGCATATTGGCTGCAATTTCTTGACGGCCACCTTCGTCTAAAAAACTTTCAAGACGAATACGTGCTGTCACCCTATGATGGTGATCACATTTAGGACAAACATGTAAATTACGCACAAGTTCAGCTCTATAGAGGACACTTTCACAGCCTAGGCATTTACACCAAACCCCCTCAGGTACAGATCTACTTCGGACTGTTGTACGTATTTTTGAAGGCAGAAGCTTTTCAAACCAACTCATTTTTTTTACCTATAAAAGTTCTATCTATCAATTATTTTTTCACATCTTTAATATCAATAGCAAGCCGCATATCTTCAACCAACTCAGCTACAATTGTCGGTAACAGCTCCGGTGTTTTTTCATGCTCAGCTATACAATTCACTAAAGTACTTCCTACAACAACACCATCGGCTACCTCAGATACTAACGCCGCTGAATTACCATCTTTGATACCAAACCCAACACCAATTGGCAGTTCAGTATGTTCTCGCAGTATATCAAGCTTTTCACCTAATTCTGATACATCAATTGAAGCTGAACCAGTAACACCTTTAAGAGATACATAATAAATAAACCCTTTTGCCTTTTTGGCAATCGTCATCATCCTCGCTTTTGTCGTTGTTGGCGCTACAAGGAAAATAGTATCTATGCCATGCTTATCCATTATTGTTAAGAAATCATCCGACTCTTCTAGTGGCATATCTGAAGTTAGCACTCCATCAACACCTGCTTTCTCCGCTTGCTCTGCAAACTGCTCATAACCCATAGCTTCAAGAGGATTAGCATACCCCATCAAAATAACAGGTGTTATTTTATCTTTTTCTCTAAATTGTGCCACCATCTCTATCACTTTTTGTATGGACACTTCATTTTTTAAAGCACGTTCACATGCTTTTTGAATCGCAGGTCCATCTGACATTGGATCTGAGAAAGGCACCCCTAATTCTAGTAGGTTTGCTCCGGCCTCCACAAAAGCATGAAGCATCGGTACAGTTACCCATGGTTCAGGATCTCCTGCTGTAATATATGGTATTAAAGCTGTCTTTCCATCTAATTTTAGCTGTGCAAAGCAGCGACTAATACGACTCATTTTCACTGACCCCCTCAATCTTTAAACCAGCTATAGAGGCAACAGTATGCATATCTTTATCACCACGCCCTGACAAATTTACTAAAATAGATTGCTCTTCGGTCATTGTCGCTGCTAATTTGCTCACATAAGCTAAGGCATGGCTTGTTTCAAGAGCAGGGATAATACCTTCCGTACGTGTTAAATCATGAAAAGCTTGCAATGCTTCATCATCTGTCGCTGAGACATATTCTGCACGCCCGATATCCTTTAACCAAGCATGCTCGGGCCCAACTCCTGGATAATCCAAACCTGCTGAGATGGAATGTGTTCCTGTTATCTGTCCTTGCTCATCTTGAATCAAATAGGTTCTGTTTCCATGCAACACACCAGGGGTTCCCGCACACAAGGCAGCAGAATGTTGCCCTGTTTCTATACCATGTCCTGCCCCCTCAACTCCATACATAGCGACAGACTCATCATTAATAAAAGGATGAAATAGACCTATCGCATTTGAACCCCCTCCGATACAAGCAACTAATGCATCAGGTAATTTTCCTGTGGAGTCAAGCATTTGCTGGCGTGCCTCGCGGCCTATAACCGTTTGAAAATCACGCACCATAGCTGGGTATGGATGAGGCCCAGCTACTGTACCAATAATATAAAAAGTATCATCAACATTAGTAACCCAGTCGCGTAAAGCTTCATTCAAAGCATCTTTCAATGTTTTAGAACCAGACTCAACAGGCACAACCTCAGCACCTAGTAACTTCATACGATAAACATTCATAGATTGGCGCTTTACATCTTCTGCACCCATGTAAACAACACACTCCATACCTAACCTTGCCGCAACAGTTGCGCTCGCTACGCCATGCTGACCTGCACCTGTTTCAGCGATAATACGCTTTTTACCCATACGCTTAGCCAATAAAGCTTGGCCAATTGTATTATTAATCTTGTGCGCACCAGTGTGATTTAAATCTTCACGCTTTAAGTAAATTTTTGCACCACCAATTTTTTTAGACCAATTTTCAGCATAATAGACTGGTGAGGGACGTCCAACAAACTCCGCTAAATCTTTATCCATTTCTGCTTGAAAATCAGGATCATTTTTGTAAAGTTCATATGCCTCTTCCAAAGAATGAATCGCGTTCATTAACGTTTCACCGACAAAACGACCGCCATATGGTCCAAAGTGGCCTTTTTCATCCGGGTAAGTGTCATAATAATTACTGTCTATCTTTTCAGCCATTTTCTACCTCTTGCATAAAAGCATTTATTTTTTTTGGGGCTTTGATACCTTTGCCCTCTTCAACTCCTCCACTCACGTCAACAGCATAGGGCTGGACACGTTTTATTGCCTCCCCTACATTCTCAGCTGTCAAACCACCCGCAAGAATAATAGGTTTATCTATTTTTTTTATCATAGACCAATCAAAGGTCTGGCCAGTACCACCCTGCACCCCAGGCTGATAGCTATCTAATAATAAAGCACAAGCGTCATTATAGGTCTCTGCTTGTGCTACTAAGTCTATTCCATCACGCATTCTAATTGCTTTTAGATATGGCCGCGAAAATTGTGCACAGTACTCCTGACTTTCGTCACCGTGAAACTGCAACATATCAATCCGTAATCCTGCAATACAATCGTTGACAGTACTAGCTGCAGCATCCACAAATAGGGCCACAACACTTACAAAGGGCGGCAAAAAAGCCACAATCTCTTTTGCTTGCGCAATTGTCACGGCTCTGGGGCTGGCCTCGAAAAAAACCAAACCGATCGCATCAACGCCTATTTCAGCAGCAAATTCAGCATCTTGGCGTCTCGTAATACCACAAATTTTTACACGTGTTCTCATGGGTTTAGTCTGAGATGAAAATCTAAAACACCACTCTACCAGACCACTGGGAAAGTCGACACTGTAGGAAATGCGTATTCGGTAGGATAATGTGCATTAACAAAATAAAGCCCTTCTGGTGGTGCCGTTACTCCACCTTGTGTCCTATCACGACTCTCCAAGACATCTAGTGCCCATGAGACAGGCTCCCTACCATCACCTATAGGTGCTAACACACCTACGATATTCCGTACCATGTGGTGTAAAAAAGACTGTGCTTTAACATCAATAGCAATACAATCACCTTGCTTAGAGATTTTAATATATTCCATTGTTTTGACTGGATCATGAGCCTGACATTCTTTAGCTCTAAAAGCAGAAAAGTCATGATGACCTACCATCAGATTTGCCGCTTCTTGCATAAGCTTTACATCTAGAGACTGAGTGAACCACCACATCTTATTATGATGAATTGAGGAACGGCTTACACGGTTCAATATAAGGTAACGATAACTGCGACTGGTTGCTGTAAAACGTGCACTGAACTCTTCTCCTACTGACTTGGCCCAAGTCACATTAACATCCTTTGGCAGGTGAGTATTCAAACCTAAAACCCAATTACGTTCTTCGCGCTCAGCTTTCGTATCAAAATGTACAACCTGCTGCAATGCATGTACACCAGAATCAGTTCTACCTGCAGCTACTGTTTTTACATCATGATTGGCAACATAACTAATCGCTTCAATTAAACAGCCTTGTACTGTTCTTTGCTTTGGTTGCACTTGCCAACCATTGAACTTCGTACCATCGTATTCGAGACCTAATGCTATTCGACCCATTAAAAACCTACTTTTTACAAATATTTCTCTACCAATACTTCCGCTATTTGTACGCTATTCAATGCTGCACCTTTACGCACATTGTCAGCTACAACCCATAAGTTTAATCCCTTCGGGTGTGAGATATCTTCACGAACGCGGCCTACATAAACATCATCCTCTCCTTGGGCATCACTTGCTGCCGTTGGATAACCGCCATCTTCGTGAGTATCAATTAACGTTATACCTTTGAAATCAGCTAATAACTTTTTAGCATCAGCCGCCGAGATTTTATCGCGTGTTTCAATATGAATAGCTTCAGAGTGGCCATAAAAAACAGGAACTCTCACAGCAGTTGGATTAACAACGATACGGGCATCGCCCATAATCTTTTTAGTTTCCCAAACCATTTTCATTTCTTCTTTTGTATAACCATTCTCTTCAAAAGAGTCTATGTGAGGTATTACATTAAATGCGATTCGCTTAGGATAAACATGATTTTCTGTAGGCCTCCCATTCAATAAATCCTGTGTTTGTTTTGCTAGTTCATCGATAGCAGGTTTACCCGAGCCTGAGACAGCTTGATATGTACATACGTTTATACGCTCGATTCCTACAGCATCATAGATTGGCTTTAAGGCCACCACCATCTGTATAGTCGAGCAATTCGGGTTAGCGATAATCCCACGCTTTTTATAATCAGAAATCGCTTCAGGATTGACTTCAGGAACAACCAATGGCACATCATCTACATAGCGGAACTCAGATGTATTATCTATCACTACACAGCCTGCTGCTGCAGCAATTGGTGCGAATTCTTTAGAAACACTTGCCCCTGGTGAAAACAAACCGATTTGTACTTTCGAGAAATCGAATGAGGCTAAGTCTTCAACCCTGATAGCTCGATTACCAAACTCGACAGTATTTCCTGCTGACCGAGCACTCGCTAGAGCATAAATCTTACCTACTGGGAAATTACGCTTATGTAAAATATCTAACATCGCCTCACCAACGGCACCCGTTGCACCTACAACGGCAACATCTATTTTTTTAGTCAACGTTTCACCTATCATTTGAATTTAACACCGCAACAACTGCATCGCCCATCTCCACTGTACCAATACGCTTCATACCCTCAGAAAAAATATCTGCTGTCCGATATCCCTGATCTAAAACGTCACTAACTGCACTCTCAACCATATCTGCAATTTCTCCTTCGTCCAAGCTGTAACGCAACATCATTGCCACCGATAAAATAGTTGCTAATGGGTTTGCAGTGTTTTTTCCAGCAATATCTGGTGCAGAACCATGAATAGGTTCATACATACCCTTGCTATCTTCGTCTAATGAAGCCGAGGGCAACATACCTATTGAGCCCGTCAACATAGATGCACAATCAGACAAGATATCCCCGAACATATTAGTCGTAACCATGACATCAAACTGTTTCGGCTCACGGACAAGCTGCATAGCTGCGTTGTCAACATACATATGACTTAATTCAATATCATTATAATCTTTTGCCAAGTTAATCATCGTCTCTCTCCATAGCTCTGTTGACTCAAGCACATTAGCTTTGTCCACAGAACATACTCGCCCTTGACGTTTTCTAGCAATATCAAAAGCCACTTTACCAATGCGAGTTACTTCGCTCTCACGATAAACAAGAGTATTAAAGCCTTCTTTCTCCCCACCTGGCAGGGTTCGTATACCTCTTGGCTTACCGAAATAGATCCCCCCTGTAAGTTCTCTTACAATCATTATATCTAAACCGGAAACGACTTCGGCCTTTAAGCTTGAAGCATCTGCTAATTGAGGGTACAAGATAGCTGGACGTAAATTTGCAAATAAATTCAACTCACTACGCATGCCCAACAAACCCTTTTCTGGACGAACGCTTATATCAAGTGATTCCCACTTATATCCACCAACAGCACCTAATAAAATAGCATCCGCTGCATCAGAAATTTTTAATGTTTCCTTAGGCAATGGTGTACCGGTCTCATCATAAGCTGCACCGCCAATTAAACCATACTCAAGCTCTATATCTAGCCCCTTTAGCTGTAGGGCTTTTAAAACTTTAACTGCTTCTGCAACTATTTCTGGTCCAATTCCATCACCGGGTAAGACTGCAATTTTTTTTGTCATTATTTCTTATGCTCTATTTGGATTTAAACTACTGTTTAATTACTAGTTTTTCGAAGGAAATAACCATGGTGCTTCCTGTTTCCTTCGTTCTTCATAAACCTTTATTTCATCAATATGCCCTAGTGTTAAACCAATATCATCTAGCCCTTTTATCAG
>CAJWKF010000044.1 GCA_913042265.1 uncultured Gammaproteobacteria bacterium | reverse complement strand
GTTGGCATTAAAACCAACGCATCATCACCGTCTAATAAAGTTTGAATAATCTCTTCTTGGCTATGTCTAAATCGATCATACCCAAATAAGGATTTAAGAATCTGTTTTGCGCGTTTCACCTAATCACATTCAATAACATCTGCAGGCTACTTAGCGCATCAGCCCCTCTATAATGTAATATATCCCAGCTGATAATGCAGCTGCAGAGGGTACTGTGATTAACCAAGCAGTGATAATTTTTTGAATCATACCTTGTTTAATATAAAGACTTTTTTTGTCTTTCTTTAACTCTTTTTTCGCCTTCTTAACAACCGCTCTTTCTTTATCAATAAGCTTGTAGATTCTTAGCATGTTTTCTGAAGTTTCAGGCGTTCTATTTTTCTTAGTTTTAACTGATTCTAACTCTTCATACAAAGCACGTAAGCGACTCTTTTCAGCTGCTACATTTGCTTTTTCTCGCGCAATCTCCGCTTCCAAAGTGCTACTTTTATCCAGCCATTCTCGCAGCAAACCAACCCCAAAAATGCCGCCTATTGCAATATGAGTTGAACTAACCGGTAAGCCCAACTGACTGGCAATAATCACCGTGATAGCAGCAGCCATCGCAACAGAAAAGGCACGTATCGGATCTAAGTCTGTAATGCCACTGCCCACAGTTTTAATAAGCCGGGGCCCATACAGAGCCAGGCCGATTGCAAGGCCAAAAGCACCAATAGCCATTACCCAGAAAGGGATTTCAGCTTTAGCGGAAATACCGCCTGTCATTACAGCATCATTAATAGCTGCTAGAGGACCAATAGCATTTGCCACATCGTTTGCACCATGGGCGAAGCTCAATAATGACGCCGCAAAAATCAACGGGATCGTGAACAAAACATTTACGCTCTCACGCGTATTCTCTAAATGATTTAATTTAGCATTAAGGCGTTTTTTAATAAAACCGTAGACTAAAACTGCCGCAAGGCCACCAAGGAAGAGAGCTGTAGCGAAAGAAGGTTTCTTGGTCACTTCGACAGTGAAAAAGACTATATCGTTAAATAGATGTAACATTTGCGGCCAAATTTTCTTCAGCCCTTTCAAAACCAAATACGTCACAAAAGCCCATGCCATGACTGCGACATAAACTGGAACCCACCGATACGATGCGCTCAACTTATCATCTTTAAAAATAATTGTTCTCTTGATTGCCAATAGAAACAAGGCAGCAATTACGCCACCGATAACAGGAGAGATAACCCAAGAACTGGCAATTTTAGCCATAGTGCCCCAATTCACTATATCGAAACCTGCCGCAGCAATACCCGCTCCCATAACGCCGCCAACTATCGAATGAGTTGTTGAAACCGGTGCTCTGGCCATGGTGGCTAAGTTCAGCCATAGCGCCGCAGCTAATAATGCTGCCATCATCGCCCATAAAAATCGGTCTGTATCATTACCAAAAGCATCAATATCAATAATGCCTTTTTTAATAGTGGAAACAACCTCGCCACCTGCAATAATAGCGCCACCAGCTTCAAATACCATTGCAATAACAATCGCCCAGCCCATTGTCATAGCTTTTGAGCCGACAGCAGGGCCAACATTGTTAGCAACATCGTTGGCACCAATATTCATCGCCATATAAGCGCCAATAACCGCCGCAACAGATAAAAACAAGTGGTTCGAATTGGACTCAATAAAAAAGAGGCTGAATGCGAGAACTATCCCTAAAAACAAAAGGGCTACTGCAAACCTAGCTATATCATTTCCAGCCCTTTGCGATAATGCTGTTTCGATTTCTTGACTATTTTTCATTATTAATAATTCTTATGTGAGAAAATGATAGCGTCTTAATATCAAAAATTATGACAGTTTAATAACATGATAATCAAGCCTAGAAAGCCGGCACATTAGCACCAAATTCGTTTTTTATGCTAAAAAATGAAACAATTGCTGGTACCGATAGTCAATCTGTTCATAACTAGAACCACAAGTATTAATAAATATGAAAAAAATTGTACTCCTACTTCTTATCTCCCTCACCTTAATAGTACCTGTTCAGGCTGGTATCTTAGATAATATTGGTTTTGGTAGTGATGGCCTAGCCCCAAGTCAAGATGAAGCTTTTCAATTTGACATAACAACCCAAGGTCCTCAAACCTTGTTAGCTCGTTTCACTGTTGCACCCGGTAATTATTTGTATCGAGATAAAATAAAATTTGCAATCAGCGGCACCCAACCTATTCAAATTCTTCCTTTCGAACTCCCTAAAGGCAAAAATAAAGACGATGAGATCTTTGGGCCCACTGATGTTTTCTTTCATGACATCGATATCCAACTGCCACTAAACCGTAATCCTCAGCAACAAAATATTTCGCTTACGGTTTATTACCAAGGCTGCTCAGAAACTTTTAATATATGTTATCCGCCCACAAAAAAAATTATTAAGATGGCATTACCGGCCTCCGATATGCTGTCAGTAGACAAGGTTAATAATCAATTACAGAGTTCTACACAACCACTATCTGAACAGGACCGTTTAGCGCAAAGCCTCGCCAACGATAATTTATTCACTATATTGATTAGCTTTTTTGGGCTTGGTTTATTACTGGCCTTCACTCCCTGTGTTTTTCCAATGATCCCCATTTTATCCAGCATCATCGTCGGTGAAGGTAAAGACATTACGACTCGTCGTGCTTTTGTATTATCGCTAGTTTATGTCCTTGCCATGTCCCTCACATACACCTTCGCGGGTCTGCTTACAGGTTTATTAGGCGCTAACCTGCAAACCATGCTGCAAAACCCTTGGGTCATCAGTAGCTTTAGTGCCTTATTTGTAGTTCTATCCCTCTCCATGTTTGGTTTCTATGAACTACAGTTGCCACAAGGAATACAAGATCGTTTACATCAAATAAGCCACAATCAAACTGGTGGCAAACTTGCAGGTGTGGCTCTAATGGGTTTGTTATCAGGGCTCATAGTCGGCCCATGTCTTGCACCGCCGCTCGCTGGTGCTCTAATTTTCATTGGTCAACAAGGCGACCCCGTTCTGGGCGCATCAGCATTATTTTCGCTTAGCATGGGAATGGGTATCCCTTTGTTAATTATTGGTACTTCGGCTGGCAGCTTATTACCAAAAGCTGGGCCATGGATGGATGGGATTAAATCTGTTTTTGGTGTACTGATGATAGCTCTTGCTATCTGGTTATTGGAACGCATTATTCCTGGTTGGATCGCCTTACTACTCTGGGGTAGCTTACTCGTCGTCTCGGCAGTGTACCTAGGCGCCCTGAATTCTTTAACCATGGTCTCCACCGGCTGGGAAAAACTATTGAAAGGCTTCGGTCTAGTTATCTTAGTCTATGGCAGCTTATTAATAGTGGGAGGTGCCAGCGGTAGTCAGAATGTTTGGCAGCCCTTAACTGCTTTCACATCTTCTGCCTCCAATACAGGAAGCACTCAAAATGGTGTCAAGTTTATACAGATTGATAACCTCACAGATCTTGAAAAACAACTTTCCCAATCTACAAAGCCTGTCATGCTAGACCTGTATGCAGATTGGTGTACTGAATGTAAAACCATGGAGATGACAACTTTTAAAGATCCTGCTGTTGTCGCAGCATTAGCCAATACGACTGCTTTACAACTCGACATGACCGATAATACTGCAGAGCATAAAGCCCTACTCAAAAAGTTCAGCATCTTTGGTCCACCGACTATTCTATTTTTTGACTCCCTAGGTGAAGAATACAGCCAATACCGCTTGATTGGTGGCCTCGATGCACAAGATTTGAGCCAACATCTAGCAAATATACCCGCTTTAGCAAAATAGACTCCATTTGTCGCGTTCGACGAATTTAGCGACAAAAAAGCGCTTTTTCGCCTAAATAACTGGACAATTATCAAACACTGGTGCAGAATTCGCTCCATATTACTCGTATCTAGGTTATTAAATTTCAGAATGGCAAAGTTTCTACTACTTAATGGACCAAACCTCAATTTATTGGGCACCCGCGAGCCAGAAGTCTACGGTAGTGAAACACTCGATGACATCATCACTAAACTAAATACTACTGCTGAGAGCTTAGGTCACACATTAGATAGTTTTCAAAGCAATGCGGAGCATTCATTGGTCGAGAAGATTCAAACTGCGATGACTAATAAAACAGACTTTATTATCATCAATCCTGCCGCATTTACTCATACCAGCGTCGCTATCCGCGATGCTTTGGCTGCGGTTGACATACCATTTATTGAAGTACATCTATCTAACGTTCACTCACGTGAACCCTTTAGACACCATTCCTATTTATCTGATCTCGCTTTTGGCGTTATCTGTGGTTTAGGCGCTCAAGGTTATGAACTAGCCCTACAAGCAGCCATCAAACATTCTCATTAAAATTTAAGGTTACTAATGGATATCCGTAAAATCAAAAAACTGATCGAATTAATACAAGAGTCTGATGTAGCTGAAATTGAGATTAAAGAAGGAGAAGAGTCTGTTCGCATCAGTCGTAACAGTCCCCAACCAACACAGATGATGATGGCTGCACCTTCTATGCAGACAGCACCACTTCTTTCATCGCCTCCTAGTGCCAATGACATAGAAGCCGCACCTGTTCCGGCAGCGAGTGTTACTAATGCTGTTAAATCACCCATGGTTGGCACCTTCTATCGCTCAGCTTCTCCAGAAGCAGCAGTCTTCGCAGAGGTTGGCCAAACTGTTGCTGAGGGTGATGTGATTTGTATTATTGAAGCAATGAAAATGTTTAACCAGATTGAGTCTGATCAAAGCGGTGTGATCAAAGCTATCTTGGTAGAGAATGGCCATCCTGTTGAGTTCGGTGAGCCTCTGTTTATTGTTGAATAAAGATCGTCAGTGAATAAACGCCTGATATACACATACAAACTTGCGGATAAAGAAACATCATGATCGATAAAATTGTCATTGCTAACCGAGGTGAAATTGCCCTCCGTGTTCTTCGCGCCTGCCAAGAATTAGGTATTAAAACCGTTGCTGTCCATTCAGAAGTGGATCGTGATTTGAAACATGTTTTACTAGCAGATGAAACTGTCTGTATTGGCCCTGCCCCTTCAGCTGAAAGTTACTTAAATATCCCAGCTATTATCAGTGCTGCTGAAATAACCGATGCCTCTGCTATCCACCCAGGCTATGGCTTCCTATCTGAAAATGCTGATTTTTCTGAACGTGTTGAACAAAGTGGCTTCATTTTTATTGGCCCTCGTGCTGAGACTATTCGTTTAATGGGTGATAAAGTTTCAGCCATTGCAGCAATGAAAGCAGCTGGCGTGCCATGCGTACCGGGCTCAGATGGTCCTTTGGACAATGACGATGCGACTAATCTACGTCTCGCTAAGAAGATTGGCTATCCAATAATCATAAAAGCTTCTGGCGGTGGCGGCGGTCGCGGTATGCGGGAAGTTCATAGTGAAGCCCATTTACTCAATGCCATTGCTCTAACTCGAAGTGAAGCCAAAGCTGCTTTTGCCAATGACATTGTATATATGGAAAAATTCCTAGAAGATCCACGCCATATCGAATTCCAAATCTTAGCTGATGAGCATGGCAATGCTCTTCACTTGGGTGAACGTGACTGCTCAATGCAGCGTCGCCACCAAAAAGTATTAGAGGAAGCTCCAGCTCCCGGTATTACAGATGAAATGCGTAATCGTATGGGTAAAACTTGTGCGGATGCTTGTGTACGAATCGGTTACCGTGGTGCGGGCACATTTGAATTCTTATTTCAAGATGGTGAGTTCTACTTTATTGAAATGAATACCCGTATCCAAGTCGAACACCCTGTAACAGAACGTATCACTAATACTGACCTTGTAGCAGAACAAATTCGTATTGCTTCAGGTGAAAAGCTGTCGCTAAAGCAAGAAGACATCATTTTCCGAGGTCATGCCATTGAATGCCGTATTAATGCCGAAGATGCCAAGACTTTTATGCCCAGCCCCGGCACAATAACCCACTATCACGCACCAGGCGGAGCAGGAATACGCATGGATTCTCATGTTTATAGTGGCTACCGAGTACCACCTAATTATGACTCTCTCATTGGTAAATTAATTGTCTATGGTAACACCCGAGATTCCGCTATCGCCCGCATGAAAACTGCTCTTAATGAGATTGGTATTGAGGGTATCCGAACCAATGTTGCCTTACAGCAGGACATTATTGATGACCCTCACTTTCAAAAGGGCGGTACCAACATCCATTATCTTGAAAAGAAACTTGGCCTCTAAGTAAAATATGGCATCCTCTTCTAATGTACTGGCTAGCTACTAAGCAATGGCCTGGATCCAATTTATATTTAGTAGTACACCTCTCGGCGCTGACTCACTATCCGAATGCCTATCTGACTGTGGCGCCAGTGCTGTCACATTCGAAGACAATGCTGACCAACCTATTTATGAACCTGAAATAGGAACAACCCCATTATGGCAAGCAACAAATGTTGTTGCTTTATTTGAGGCCGATGTGAACACTCAGCGTATTATCGCCCATCTAACCAAGCTTATGGCGCCCGTAATATTACCAAGCTACCGAATAGAGACTATCGAGGACAAAGATTGGGTTAGAGAATGGATGGATAACTTCCATCCCATGTGTTTCGGTGAAAAACTCTGGATTTGCCCAAGTTGGCTCCAGCCTCCAAAACCAGATGCCGTTAATATACTACTTGACCCCGGTCTGGCCTTCGGTACAGGAACCCATCCAACAACAGAACTCTGCCTAAATTGGCTTGACCAAGCTGACCTCAAAGATAAATCTGTCATAGATTATGGATGTGGCAGTGGTATTTTAGCTATTGCAGCAGCATTACTCGGTGCAAAAAAAGTAATTGGTGTTGACACTGACCCACAAGCATTAGAAGCAACTCAAGCCAATGCAGAACGCAACAACGTCGAAATTGCTACTTACTTACCAAAAGACTGTCCTAACGAACGTGCCGACGTGGTATTAGCAAATATTTTAGCTGGCCCTTTACAGAAATTGGCTCCCACGCTTGCTAACCTAAGCCACCCTAATGCCGACATTATCCTGTCAGGAATCTTAGAAAGCCAGGCCGACACCGTCAGTATCAGTTATCAAAGCTCGTTCACTATGCAAGCACCTGCTCAAAAAGAAGAATGGATTCGATTAGTAGGCCAACGCCATGAGTAACTCCCTAAAAATAGGCCAGTACACTCTACCAAACAACCTTTTTCTAGCACCAATGGCTGGAGTAACTGATCGCCCATTTCGACAGCTATGTCGCCGTTTAGGTGCTGGAATGGCTGTATCAGAAATGATCACAGCAAATAAAATGCTCTGGGCCAGTAAAAAATCATTGCTCCGTGCAAATCATATTGGTGAACCTGAACCTCGCAGCATACAAATTGCCGGGGCCGATCCAGAAATGTTAGCTGAGGC
>CAJWKF010000043.1 GCA_913042265.1 uncultured Gammaproteobacteria bacterium | reverse complement strand
GATACAATGAAATACCCGCATCATTTGCGGCAGCACGTGCAGCCGCCATAGAGACAGCAAGTAGTGCATTTGCACCCAGACGCGCTTTATTCTCTGTGCCATCTGTATTAATTATTTTTGCATCAATAGCTTTTTGATCGGTTACACTCATGCCAAGTACTGCTTCGCGTAACTCACCTGACACTGCAGCAACGGCCTTTAAGACGCCTCTGCCTAAGTAACGTGACATATCACCATCACGTAATTCAACTGCTTCTCGTTGACCTGTTGACGCCCCAGAGGGAACTGCAGCTCGACCTATCACACCATTATCCAGAATCACATCAGCTTCAACCGTTGGATTACCCCGAGAATCTATTATTTCTCGACCTATAACATTAATAATTTTACTCAAAACACTCTCCAACAAATCACTTTAATATATTTATTTGAACTACTCACTTACATATTCAAACTAAATCAAATCATCCTCAATAAATACTTCCTTTTTGACTGTGCTATCCAGCGCCATTAATGTCTCTAATAAAAGTTCCATACGTGCTAACGGCCATGAGTTAGCACCATCGCTCAGAGCTTTTTCTGGATCAGGGTGTGTTTCCATAAACACACCAGCAACTCCTACAGCAACTGCCGCTCGTGCTAGTACAGGTACAAACTCACGTTGTCCGCCTGAAGAACCACCTTGACCACCCGGTTGTTGTACAGAATGCGTTGCATCGAAAACTACAGGACAGTTCATCGCACGCATTACCGGCAAGCCACGCATATCTGACACTAAAGTGTTGTAACCAAATGAGGTGCCACGATCACATAACATTATCTGATGATTACCTGTTGATTTCGCTTTTTCAGCGACATGTGTCATGTCCCATGGAGCTAAAAATTGACCTTTTTTAATATTAACCGGCAAGCCCTGTTCTGCTACTTTTAGAATAAAGTTAGTTTGACGACATAAAAAAGCCGGTGTTTGCAATACATCTACCACACTCGCCACTTCATTCAAGGGGGTGTCTTCGTGCACGTCAGTCAAGACAGGTAAGCTATATTCTTTTTTCACTTTCTCTAAAATCGCCAAGCCTTTTTCTAACCCCGGCCCTCGATAACTTTTGGTCGATGTACGGTTCGCTTTATCAAATGATGATTTATAAATAAGTTGAATACCTAACTTATCAGTTATCTCTTTTAACCGACCAGCAACATCCATTGTCATTTGTTCACTCTCGATCACACATGTACCCGCGATCAAAAATAACGGCTGTTGTCCACCTACTTCATGGCCACATAACTTCATTATCATCCTCCTCTTTTGGATTTATTTGATTTCGCCGCATTAATAAAACCATCAAACAAGGGATGTCCATGCCGAGGTGTGGATGTAAATTCAGGATGAGATTGACAAGCTATAAACCAAGGATGGCCTGGTATCTCAATTATTTCGACTAAGTTATTGTCTGTTGACATGCCCGAGAATCGTAATCCTGCTTTTTCTAACTTCTGCTTGTAATTATTATTGAATTCATAACGGTGACGATGACGTTCAACAACTTCAGATTGGCCATATATCTCATGAGCTAAACTGCCTTTATCGATAGTGCATAAATAACCACCAAGACGCATAGTGCCACCTAAATCAGAATCATGGTCACGTATTTCAACACTACCATCTTCTTTTTGCCATTCCGTAATAAGACCAATAACGGGGTGCTGAGTTTTACTATCAAACTCACTACTATAAGCACCAGAAAGTCCTGCCATATTACGCGCAAACTCAACCACCGCAACTTGCATACCTAGACAAATTCCTAGGTAGGGAACATTATTCTCACGGGCATATTGTGCTGTTTGAACCATGCCTTCCACACCTCGCTCGCCAAAGCCACCCGGAACCAGAATTGCATCCATATCCGTAAGGCAGCTAGGACCTTCCTGTTCAATTTTTTTCGAATCAACATAATGCACATTTACTTTAGTACGAGTATGAATACTGGCATGAATTAGAGATTCAGATAACGACTTGTAAGCCTCTGTCAAATCCATATATTTTCCTACCATGGCTATATTAACATCGCCCTGCGGGTTGTTAAAGTTATCAACCACTTGCTGCCAACGACTCAAATCTGCTGGTTTAGCATTTAAATTTAATTGCTTAACTACAATTTCATCTAAGCCTTGACGATGTAAGTCCATGGGTATTTTATAAATACTATCAACATCAACCGCAGAAATAACTGAACGTTCTGGCACATTAGTAAACAGAGAAATCTTACGTCGTTCAGCCTCTGGCAAAGGTCTATCCATTCGACATAACAAGATATCAGGCTGGATACCAATAGTTCGTAATTCTTTTACTGAATGTTGGGTTGGCTTAGTTTTAATTTCACCTGCTGAAGGAATATACGGCACTAAGGTTAGATGTAAAAATAACGCCCTCTCACGCCCTAGTTCGGTACCCATCTGCCGAATAGTTTCTAAAAAAGGTAATGATTCGATATCACCTACCGTTCCTCCAATTTCAATTAATGCTACATCAGCATCACCTGCACCTTTGTAAATACAACGTTTGATTTCATCAGTAATATGAGGAATGACTTGCACAGTATTACCTAAGTATTCACCTCGCCGCTCTTTGCGAATAACATTCTCATAGATTTGACCTGATGTATGGTTATTACTCCGCTTCATCTTGGCATCGATAAAGCGTTCATAGTGGCCCAAGTCCAAGTCTGTTTCAGCACCGTCTTCAGTAACAAAAACTTCACCGTGTTGAAGAGGACTCATTGTTCCTGGATCAACATTGATGTATGGGTCGAGTTTTACCAGCGTGACTTTGAGTCCCCGTGCTTCGAGAATAGCGGCTAATGAAGCGGCTGCAATTCCTTTACCCAAAGACGATACAACACCACCGGTGACAAATATAAATTTAGACATAGTTTGGAGAGTTCGACTTAGACGGCACCGCCAGAATGGAAATGCTCAAATTGACTACATATACTATACAATCTATCTGTATTTCTCAATGAGGTTATAAAACTTCATACTGAATTTAACAATGGTAAATATCCCTCTTGACCAGCCTCCAGCTTGCATTGCTCACTTAAGCCATAACCTACAACAGCAATCAATTCATCACCACAAAATAACAGTGGTATGCGGTCACGTTCCCATGGAGGAATAGCCCATTCCTGAAATAAGGTTTTTAAGCTTTTATGGTACTGATGACCATGCAGTTTAATTTTCTCACCGCCTTCGCGGAAACCGACTCGAAGCCCATCATCAAAAATTGCCTTACTAATGCCCATGTTTTCAACCACCAGCCAAGTTAAAAAGCATTCGTCAAACAACTTTAAACGCTCAGGCGTCTTACACAAAAATGACTGTTGGGTATCGACAGTTTTCTGTGGCTCCAAAAAGAAAATTTCACCACGGTAGCGTCTAATTTGAATGCCAGGCCATTGAATCATCGGCATACTATCTTCAGCTGACAAGCACACTTCATCTATAATTCTTTGCAGCATAACGGCTGATGGAAGAGAAAAATGGTGAAAGGCTATAAAGTAACGCAGCAAATTTTTACAACGCTCCGTTGACAAACTTAACAACCCATCGATATTAAGAGAATTCTCCCCCCCTTTAACTGATAAAACAGCTAAGTCGATCTTAGCTAAATCTGTTAATAAAGTGTCAGCATCAGCACAATGCTGAGCACTTCGACTCAGTAAACGTGATGCACTCGGCCAACGTTTAGTAATGGAAGGCCAAACTTCATGACGAAGATAATTCCTGTTAAATTTATTGTTAATATTACTAGGGTCATCAATCCACTCCAATTTATGATCTTTAGCATAGGCCTTGATATCCACTTGATTAGTATTCAAAAGAGGACGCATCATCTGTGCTTTACCTATAGGTGACAGAGGGGCCATAGCTGAGAGGCCTTTAGGACCAGATCCACGTAACAATTGTATTAATAAAGTTTCAGCTTGATCTTCCTGATGCTGTGCAGTAAACACAATATCCTTAGTGGACAGTTTTTCTGCTATCGTCTGATATCTAATCATTCGTGCGGCTGCTTCCAGGCCCATAGAATCAATATTTAACACTTCAACTTCAATACTTTGGAAATCCACACCTAAAGTATTAGCAACTTTCGCACAATGCATAGCCCATTGAGCAGAATCATCATGTAATCTATGATCTATATGGATAGCTTTTAGACGATGGCAAGGTAGCTCTTGGCTAGAAGCTAATAAATGCAATAAAACATGAGAATCCATACCACCACTATAGGCAACCCAAATAACTCTATCAGTGCAGTTTGCAATGGTCTGTTTAATCAACAAAGTCAGATCATTCGCCATAATATGGATTAGCTTTCGAATTCACCATAACTGAGCAGACGCTTTTGCCTATGTTCAATCAAAGCATCTATCGAAATGCTGTCAAAATCCACTAATTTTTTCTCAATAGCAACTTTTACTCGGCGCGCCATTTCATCAGCATCGCGATGTGCTCCACCCAAAGGTTCGGGAATAACATTATCTACTAGGCCTAATGCTTTTAATTTACCGGATGTCACTCCCAAAGTTTCAGCCGCTTCTGGTGCTTTATCCGCACTTTTCCATAGAATAGAAGCGCAACCTTCCGGCGAGATAACTGAATAAATACTATATTGCAGCATCATCAAGTGATCGCCCACACCGACGGCTAAAGCACCGCCAGAACCACCTTCACCAATAACCGTAGAAATGATCGGTGTTTTTAGCTGAGCCATTTCGAACAAATTACGAGCAATCGCTTCGCTTTGGCCCCTTTCTTCAGCATCAATACCCGGGTAGGCACCGGGAGTATCAATAAAAGTCAAAACGGGCAATCCAAACCGTTCTGCCATTTTCATAATACGCAACGCTTTTCGGTAGCCCTCGGGTCTCGGCATTCCAAAGTTACGAGCTACTTTTTCGCGAGTATCTCGACCTTTTTGATGACCTATCACAACAACGGAGCGATTATTTAATCGACCAATTCCTGTTACTAAAGCTGCATCATCTGAATATAAACGGTCACCATGTAGCTCTTCAAAATCAGTCACGATACGGTTAATGTAATCGAGTGTGTAAGGCCGCTGCGGGTGGCGCGCCATTTGAGTAACTTGCCAAGGGGTTAAGCTAGAAAAAATGGAGCGTGTCATTTCAACACTTTTATCTTGTAACTTTTGAATTTCTTCAGTTATATGCAAATCATCACTATCACTACTCATGTAACGCAACTCATCTATTTTCGCTTCTAACTCGGCGATCGGCTGCTCATAGCTGAGAAAATTCTGTTGCATTATTTTTTCCTTGAAATTCGAATTTATATGAAATTATACACGTGACGCAGCGAAAAATACTTACCCTATTACTAATTTGTTATTCCATCCCCTGAGTATCATATTTTCTACTTAAAGCTATTACCCCATACTTATTTTAAACTGGAAATTTTCTATGTTTTAAGCATATTTCATTATGACTTCTATCACTAAGGGTGAGGACTCTAGACTAGCTAATAATGCATCTGATGGTGTAACTTTCCAATCAGAACCTAGTGAGATTACTGATCTAGCATCTTGATTTCGATAATCAACTTCAACAGGAATCAATCCGTCTTTAAATGGGCTCATAGTGGTTTTCAAGAACTCAACCCAACCATGATCATCCGCCTGGTTATTGATTTTAACTACTAGTGCCTTACCACACATTTCCCTTGCTCGTGCTACGTCATAAACAACCTCAGCAGTCGCTGCTAGGCCACCTGTGAAATTGTCTTGACCAATTTTCCCCTGAATAACAACCAATTTATCAGGCTGTAACACAGCTTGAAATTGTTCATATACATCAGCAAACACACGAACTTCTAGTCTTGCCGTTCGGTCATCTAAGGTAATGAAAGCCATCCGGCCACCATTTTTACTTTTCATCGTACGTATAGCCACTATCAAGCCGGCTGTTATCACGGGAATTTCATTACGCTTGTAGCCCTTTGCCTCAGGCGCATCCAATTCACTTATACGTTTAGGAATAAAACGAGCTAATTCTTTAACGTATCGATCGATTGGATGACCACTTAAATACAACCCTAATGTTTCTTTCTCTGCCATCAAAAGCTGTTCTTTAGACCATTCAAGGGCTTCTATTAACGGCTCATTCTCAACTGCCGAATGCTCTGCCTCTATCACACCAAACATATCGTTCTGCCCGCTATCCGAATCACGTCGATATTGTTCAGCTATGTGTGTGGCCTTAACTAAACTAGCTTCTAAACTTGCACGATGCCCACCTAACTCATCAAAAGCACCAGCTTTAACTAAGGCATCGAGTACTCGCCTGTTTATTTTTTTCATATCAACGCGGCGACAAAAATCAAACAAACTACTATATTCTTTACCATTTTGTCGTTCTTCAACAATACCTGTTAGAGCCGCTTCACCCACCCCTTTTATAGCTCCCATTCCGTAGCGAATTGTTTTGTCATCAGCAACCATAAATCGAATTTTGCTGTAGTTAACGTCTGGTGGTAAGACAGTTAGTTCCATATCCCTGCATTCATCAATTAATCCCACAATTTTATCGGTATTATCCATATCCGCTGATAGAACAGCCGCCATAAAGGCCGCAGGGTAGTGTGCTTTCAACCATGCTGTTTGGTAAGCTATCAGTGCATATGCTGCTGAGTGTGATTTGTTAAAGCCATACTCTGCAAACTTTTCCATCAGATCAAAAATAGGACCGGCTGTCCTCTCATCAATACCTCGGTTCTGTGCGCCTTCTAAGAAAAATGCTCTTTGCTGAGCCATTTCTTCCGCTTTCTTTTTACCCATGGCTCGTCGCAGCATATCAGCACTGCCCAAGCTATAACCTGCTAATACTTGTGCTATTTGCATAACCTGTTCTTGGTATACGATTACCCCATAAGTAGGCTTTAAAATGGGCTCTAGATCTGGGTGAGGATAATTCACTACCGCTCGACCGTGTTTACGATTGACAAAATCATCAACCATACCCGACTGCAGTGGCCCGGGGCGAAACAAAGCAACCAAGGCTACGATATCTTCAAAAGTATCTGGTTGAAGGCGTTTTATTAAATCCTTCATTCCACGTGATTCAAGTTGAAATACAGCTGTTGTCTCACAACGTTTTAGTAGTTCATAACTTGCTCTATCGTTAAGAGGCAAGTTAGTAATATCAATCTTGGCAAATTCATCCGCTGGTAAAATGGCAGATAGATTTTTAATAGTCCAATCAATTACGGTAAGTGTTCTGAGCCCAAGGAAATCAAACTTAACTAACCCTACACTTTCAACGTCATCTTTATCATACTGTGATACCAGTCCAGCACCATTATGCTCACAATAGATCGGAGTGTATTCAGTTAGAGATTTTGGAGCAATCACCACACCACCAGCATGCTTGCCGACATTTCTTGTCAGTC
>CAJWKF010000042.1 GCA_913042265.1 uncultured Gammaproteobacteria bacterium | reverse complement strand
TACATAAATACGTAATACATAAATACGTAATACTACCAAGCAACCATGATGATTGAAAAAAACATAAAAACAAGAAACAGAATAAGTGGCATAGAAAGGTCTTTGCAAATACTGGATGTCCTGACTGATTTTGGAAGGCCTGCCAGTGCATATGATATTGCTAAGACAATTGGAGCGCCAATATCTACTATTTATTCAATTGTGGAAGACCTAACTTCTCGTGAAATGCTCACTAGAGATAGTAATAACTTGGTCTGGCTTGGGCCACGACTTTTGCGTTATGGTTTAGCCTATGAAGCGCAAATGGATGTTTTACTTGAAGCAAGAAAAGAAATGGATCATTTAGCGGCATATTTGAAAGAAACTATTCAGATTTGTACTCGAGATGAAGGAAAAATGGTTGTTACAGCAATGGCAACAGGCAATGAACACTTCCATGTTGCATCTCATATAGGCTCAAGAACACCGATTAATTGGACTGCATCAGGTCGTCTTTTAGTTGGACATATGGATGATAACGAATGTCTAGAAATGTTTAAGAAGTACTCTGAAACCTCCCCAAATACAGACACAATAATTGATCCATTACAGCTATCAAAAACTTCAAAAAAAGAATTTACAGCAGGTCTAGCAATTCAAGTGAGCTTATCTGAGTTTTCTGTCTCTTGTATTGCAGCGCCCATAAGAGGTCGAGATGGTTCTTGTATAGCAACTATTTCTGTTGTACTACCTGAATTAAAAGCCAGTAGTAATCTTGACTATTTCACAAGTGAAGTGCAAAAATCCGCTAATAAAATTGAATTAGCAATCGGCTCTTACTAATCTACAACTTCTACAATTGCTTCAATTTCAACAGTAATATTGTTCGGTAAAGAGCCAACACCAATGGCTGAGCGTGTGTGCACCCCTTTGTCACCAAATACCTTACATAACAAATTAGAACATCCATTAATTATGGATGGGTGATTTTCAAATAATGGAACTGAATTTACCATTCCAAATAGTTTAACAAAACCCTTTACTTTAGACAATGAGCCAAGCTCATGCTTTAAAGAAGCAATAATATTAATAGCTACAATTTCAGCGTGCTCTATTGCCTCCTCTTCAGTAACATCTTGGCCTACTTTTCCTTTTTTAAGCTCGCCACTTAGTGTCAATGGTCCCTGTCCAGAGATATAGATCAAGTTACCAACTCGCTTAGCGTTAATAAAATTTCCAATAGGTACTGGAGGTAGGCTAGGAAGCTTATAACCTAGCTCATCCATTCGCTCTTCTGGCGTTGATATTATATTAGTTTTCATTTTAATTCTCCTAATTTTAAACAGGCAGCTGAGTGCCCATCATTAATATTTACTGTTGGTGGTATTGTTTCTAAACACCTTTCATCAGCGTACTTACAGCGTGTTCGAAAGACGCATCCTGAAGGTGGAGATAATGCACTTGGCATATCTCCTTTAAGTATTTCTCTATCAATATTTGCCCTAGGGTCGGGAATAGGAACTGCAGACAATAATGCCCTTGTGTAGGGATGTTGCGGATTTGAATAAACTTCTTTGGCATTACCCGATTCAACGATCTTTCCAAGATATAGAACCACAACTTCGTCACATAAATATTCTACAACACTCAAATCATGAGCAATAAATAGAATGGTAAGATTATGTTTGTCCCTAAGAGACAGCATGAGATTGAGTATTTGAGCCTGAACTGAAACATCAAGCGCCGATACGCTTTCGTCAGCAACGATAAATTCAGGATTTACAGCCAGAGCTCTAGCGATTCCTACTCTTTGTCGCTGACCACCTGAAAATTCATGTGGATAACGAGACATTTGTTCAGCCTGCAAACCAACCTCTTCCATCAATTCAGCGACCCTTATTAAGCGATCTTTTTTACTTATCAACTTATCGTGAACTTTGATGCCCTCTGCAATAATATCTTGAACCCTCATCCGTGGATTTAGACTAGAGAAAGGGTCTTGAAAGATAATTTGCATACGCTTACGCATCGCCCTTAACTTACTATTATTTAATTTAAGTAAGTTTGTGCCTTCTAAATTAACGCTTCCAGAAGACGGCTCTATTAAGCGAAGGATACAGCGGCCCAAGGTTGTTTTTCCAGATCCAGATTCTCCAACCAGGCCAACTATAGATCCTTTTCGAAGAATAAAGCTGACATCATTAACCGCTTGTACCTTACCTGCATTAGTATGGAAGGTTTTTGTTAAGTTTTCAATAGAGATGAATTCACTGGTGTTTATCATGCTATCGCCTCAGATTTCCAGCAACGGGACAAATGATCAACTTGAATAGGTAAGAGCCTGGCTTGTTCATTACATTTTGGCTCACTATATTGACAGCGCGGTGCAAAAGTGCAGCCTTTTGGAGTCGCATATAGGGATGGAACAATACCCTCTATTGGCTTAAGTCGAGTTCGATTGCCATGCTCATCAATATCTCTTTTAGCATTTGGAATTGAGGCAAGTAATCCTTGAGTGTATGGGTGTGATGGCTTTTCAAACAAAGAGTGAACTTTGCCCTGCTCAATGACTTCGCCAGCATACATTACTGCAACCTCATCTGCAACCTCTGCAACAACACCCATACTGTGCGTAATAAACAGAATAGACATTGATAGCTCGGCTTGAAGGCGCCTCATTAAATCTAAAATTTGGGCTTGTATTGTGACATCTAGAGCTGTGGTTGGCTCATCTGCAATTAACAAAGCTGGATTGCAAACCAAAGCTATTGCAATCATGACTCTTTGGCGCATGCCGCCAGAAAGTTGATGTGGGTAGTCATTAATTCGCTGTTTTGCACTTGGAATTTCAACCAAGTCAAGAATCTCAATTGCTCGACGTATCGCCTCTTCTTTTGAAGATGAGTTATGCAATTGGAGCATTTCGCTAATTTGATTGCCAATCGTAAAGAGTGGATTGAGTGATGTCATTGGTTCTTGAAAAATCATTGAAATTTCTGCACCACGAACTTTTCTGTGAGTCTTCTCGTCAATTGCACTTAAATCAAGAATATGGCCCTCTGAATGACGATATAGTATCTTTCCTGCTGTCACTTCACCTGGGAAACCTAGAAGCCCCATGATTGATAAGGCGGTGACAGATTTTCCAGAGCCTGACTCGCCAACAACTGCCAATGTTTTGCCTTTTTCTAAAGTAAAAGAAACGTCCCTAACAGCCTTTGCTGTTCGATTTTTATAAATAAATTCCGTGCTTAGCCCTTGAACCTCGAGGACTAAATTATTATTCATAGTATTTACTTTGTCATTCATTGTATTAACTATTACTCTGGGGAGTTTTTGTGCGTTCTGCCAAAAAAGTTTTAGCGCCTGATATTACCATTCTTGGCTCAAATGCTGACTTCATAGTCATTTCATTTCCCTGTGAATCACTAACTTGTTCATCACAATCATTAACATCAAAAATTGTAAAGTCGGCTTTACTGCCGATAGCTAAAGTGGCAGCATTTTCAAGTGCAAGGAAATTTCGAGGATTGCATGTTATAGCGTTTACACACTCATTAAGTGTTAGCCCTGCAGCATAAAGCTTTGAGACAGTGGTGGCAAGGTCGTAAACTGGTCCGTTAAGATTCCAACCATGAAGGTCGGTAGAAATAGAATATGGTTTTAAGCCATTTGCTATAGCCTCTTTAGCAACTTTAAAGTTATAAGATGCGGCGCCATGACCCACATCCATATAAACACCCTCCTCAGCAAGACGTTTTGCGTTAGCAAATATTTGCGGAGAATCTGAAATTGATCCAGGATTCTTTCCATTAAAGCAATGGGTGACAATATCACCAGGCCTTAATAAATCAAAAACCTGATTAAGTGTTGGTGGTGGCTCACCAATATGAACCATCATTGGTAGTTTGGCAATTTCAGCAACTTTACGTGCAATTTTAACGGGTTCAATTCCCCAAGGGCCAACAATAACACCGCTAGCTCTAACTTTAATACCGCAGATTATGTCTCTATTTTCCTCAATAACTTTAAGTGTCCGATCAATGTCAATAAATCTCTCATCAATTAATTCTGGAATACGATTGCAAGCAACCAGACCAATGGAGCCGATATTGATAAAAGCTTTAATAGTTTCTCTTTGGCGGTCAATAACGTATTCTTTTAAGCCATGAAAAGTTGCCTCACCAGCTGAGCCAGCATCAACCAGAGTGGTAACGCCTCGTTTAAATCCCGCTTCGTTAGCGCGAATAGAGACATCGCTACCACCATACCAAATGTGGACATGTAGATCGCTCCAACCTGGAGATAGATAAGAATTATTACAATCAACGACCTCAAATTCACTGGATGAATTGTCGGCTATCAAGCCATTCTCATCAATATAAAATGACGATGGCAAATTTGTTTCTTTGAATCCTATAGGTTTATAATTTATTATTTTTAATGTCATAATTAAAGGTCCTTTGCAATTTTAGGATCGAGCGCGTCACGTAGTCCGTCACCCGCTATTTGTAATGATAAAACGCACATTGTGATTGCCACTCCAGGGCAAATAATCATCCATGAGGCTACATCTATGTATTGTCGCCCATTACTAATCATTGTGCCCCAAGTCGGAGTTGACGGGTCAACACCAACCCCCAAGAATGATAGCCCTGCTTCTGAGAGCATCGAATAGGCAAAAATAAAAGTTGCCTGAACGATTATTGGAGACATAATATTTCTTAAAATATGGCTAAAAAGTATTGTTGGAGTTCCAACACCTAACGCCCTAGCTGCTTCAACATAGGGTAATTCTCGAATAACTAGAGTTGAAGCCCTTACTATTCGAGCGACGCGGGGGGCATAAACAATCGACAGCGCAATAACAACATTACTGACAGAACCTCCCAAGACTGCAACCAATGATATGGCAAGTAAAATGTCAGGAAAAGCCATCATTGCATCGGTAATGCGAGAAATTGGAGCGTCCAAGCGTTTAAAAAAACCACTGGTTAAACCCATAACAATTCCTATGGAAGAGGAGATGATTGCTACCCCAACTCCAACGGTCAAAGACACCCTTCCAGCGTAAATTAAGCGTGTAAAAATGTCACGACCAAGCTCATCTGTTCCAAGCCAATACTCTGTACCTGGAGGAAGTAATCGACTTCTCACGGCAATTGAGTTCGGGTCAACGGAACTTATCCATGGAGCAAAAATAGCAAAAACACCAATAACAAAAAGAATAATCAATCCAAATAGTACGGATCGTCTTTGAATTAATACCTTCCAAAGTTTGGCTTGATGTATATTTTCTGAAATATCATTCACTATAATTCTCTTAATATTTAACCCTTGGGTCAATCCATAAATAAATCATATCAATTAAAAAATTAACCAATACGTATACACCTGAAACTACAATTAAAGTGCCTTGTATCATCGGATAATCCCTTCTTAACACTGAGCCAACAACTAGCGATCCAATACCTGGTAAATTAAAAACACGCTCGGTAACAACAGCGCCAGAAATGAGAAGCGCAAAAGTTAAACCAATGACAGTAGCAAGAGGAATAAGGGTGTTTTTAAAAGCTTGACGAAGCACCACATTCATTTCTGACAAGCCTTTTGATCTAGCTGTACGAACATAGTCTTCAGTTAGCACATCGAGCATAGATGCTCGAGTAAATCTTAATATTAATGCCGAGTTAACAACACCCAAGACAAGAGAAGGAAGTAATAGGTGGTAGGCTCTTTCGCCAAAACTTGCACCAGGTCCGCCATAACCAGAAACTGGAAACCACCCTAACTCGGTACCTAAATATTGTTGCAAAATTAAACCCGTCCAAAAACTGGGTATTGAGGCAATCAACATCGCGCTAGTCAGTGAGCTTTGATCTAGTAACGTGCCTCGATAATATGCAGAGGCAATGCCAAATGGTAGTGCGATAGATATGGCAATACCTAGTGAAAATAAGGTTAGTAATATAGAGGGTTCAGCCCTCTCAGCAAGAATACTCAGAACAGGCTGATTAAAAAATATAGATTTACCTAAATCACCTTGAGCCACTTTGGAAATAAAGTCAGCATATTGGATAATGATTGGTCGGTTAAAGCCCATGTCTTCACGAAGCTCTATAGCTTCTTGGGGAGTAGCATCAGGACCTAGCATAAGAGTTGCAGGGTCACCTGGAGCTAGCCTTACAATAATGAAAACCAAGGTAAGAACGATGAACATAACCCAGATCATCCCTAGAATTCGTTTAAATATATATTTTTTCATAGCTTACTAATTAAAACGGCCTAGAGTTGATTATCCCTAGGCCGTAAGTTTAGTTTAAATAATTAAACTATTATTTATATGCATTCCAGAAAAATGGCCATGGAGTTTCAGGCACACCTTTAAGTGATTGCGACTTTCCACGTAAGCTATTAAAGCTTCCAAGTTTAATAAAGCCAACATCCTCAAAGTAGTTATCTTGAATCTGCGACCAAATTGCAACTCTTTCAGCTGTATCTGTCACACTTGTAAACTTAGACATTAAGTGCTCTTTTTCACCATTTGTCCAACCTGATCTATAAGTGGCTTGCATTGTGCCATTTAGAGAAGGCTCAGGAATGTACGGTGAGTGAGAAAGAAAAACATCCCATAAGTCAGGGTTGTTTCTTCTTTGACCAAGCGTCGCCCAGTCAACAACATCCATTTGAACTTTAAATCCTGCTTGCTCTAGATAAACCTTTGCAACTTCCGCAGTCTTAAAGTGCCACATGTATTGTTTTGACGTTAAAATTCGAAGTGGCGATCCATCATAGTCAGATGCCTTCAAGAAAGCACTTGCCTTCTTAGTATCACCAGTTCCATAATTTTCAAGACCTGCATCGCTGTTCCAAATAAAACCTTCTGGATAAAGTGCACCATCTGCTTTATAGAACTTCTCATCACCAAAGGCAGCATAGAGCATTTCTTCAGCAGGAAGAGCCGCTTGTAGGGCTTTTCTCACGTTAAGGTTAGTCATAATACCTTTTTTATGATTAATTACCCACATTGGCCAACCATAAGGAGCCAATAACACAGGCTCTGCCTTAGAACTTGATTCTAGTCTAGCGTAAGACTCAGCTGCAATACTTTCAGCAAAGTCGAACTGACCAGATAGTAAACCTTCAAGACGAGTACTACCGTCACCTACTGGGATAAAGTTAATTTCATCCAAGTATCCTGCTCTTGAACCAGCAGCACCATCGATTGGAGCTTTACTAGAAGAGTAACCATCATAGCGAACTAATTGCAGATATTGATCTGCCTTATACTCACCAACTTTGTATGGACCAGTTCCTATTGGAGCAGCAAGATCATCACCCTTTATATTTTCTTGAGGGTAAATTACAGCTGCAGCATTATTCATTGACATCAATGAAAGCAAAGCTGAATATACTGAGTTAAGTTTAATCTCAACAGTATGAGAATCAAGCGCTGAAACTGAATCAACTTTACTAGCAATAGACTTACCACGTGAGGCAACACTTAACCAACGGTTGAGTGAATCGACAACGTCAGCAGAATCCATACTTGAGCCATCATGGAAGTTAACACCCTGACGAATTTTAATAGTATATGTTAAGCCATCACTTGAAACATCTGGCATACCATCTGCCAATAATGGAGCGGGTGCCCAAGAACTGTCAAAGGTAAAAAGTGTTTCGTAAATATGTTGAGTAACCGTACCAACTACATCTTTTGAAGACATCATTGGATCAAGCGTATCAGCCTCACCTATGATTGCAACATTAACTACACCACCCATAGTGTTAGACATAGCCACACCACTGAGGGAACTACTCAGTAAAGCTATACTTGCAAGAGTGGCGATTTTTTTTGTTTTATACATTTTAAATCTCCTTTTGATTAATTACTATATGTAGCAGAATATTATCTGTAATTTAGGATTTAATATTTATTCCCTTATAATAGAATATATACTACTGTTATGTATCATAACTCAAAATTAAAGTAAAGTCAACAAAATGATAGTGCGACAAGTTTGCTTCTGAGATTATTAGAGAATTTTAGCTAGAGTGTTTGGATTTATAATTCCTTTGTGAAGTTTGCACTTTTAAGGAATATGAAAAGAGACAAAATAAAACAGTAAAAGAAAAACTATTAAATCTTACTTAGAGCATAAGAATGAAACTTAAGTTTAGC
>CAJWKF010000041.1 GCA_913042265.1 uncultured Gammaproteobacteria bacterium | reverse complement strand
GTCTCTATGGCGGCTGCACGTGCTGCCGCAAATGATGCGGGTATTTCATTGTATCGTTCCTTAGGTGGTGAGGGAGCAAATGTTATGCCAGTGCCAATGATGAATATTATTAACGGGGGCTCACATGCCGATAATAGTATTGATTTGCAAGAATTTATGATAGTTCCCGTTGGTGCTAGCAGTATTGCTGAAGCGGTTCGGTATGGTGCAGAAATATTCCATTCTTTAAAGAAAGTCCTAAATGAAAAAGGGTTAAATACCGCTGTTGGCGATGAAGGTGGTTTTGCTCCAGACTTGCCTTCAAATGAAGCTGCAATTGAAGTTATTTTAACGGCAATCAGCGATGCTGGGTATGTTGCTGGTAAGGAAGTAATGATTGCAATTGATGCGGCAAGTTCAGAGTTTTATAACGAGGGTCAATACGTACTGGCCTCTGAGAATCGCTCTTTGAGCTCCGCTGAATTTGTTGAACTATTAGCAAGTTGGGTTGCTCAATATCCAATTATTAGTATTGAAGATGGCATGGATGAAAATGACTGGGATGGTTGGAAGTTATTAACAGAGCGTATTGGTGATAAGGTTCAGCTTGTAGGTGATGATTTATTTGTTACAAATACCAAGATCTTATCAAAAGGTATAGAACAAGGTGTCGGGAATTCAATCTTAATCAAGGTGAATCAAATTGGTACACTTACTGAAACATTAGCCGCAATCGATATGGCTAAAGATGCTGGTTATACTGCTGTCGTATCTCATCGTAGTGGCGAAACAGAAGATACTACGATTGCAGATCTGGCTGTAGCAACCAATGCAGGTCAAATTAAGACAGGATCTTTGTCTCGTTCTGACCGTATTGCTAAATACAATCAATTGATCCGTATTGAAAGTGAACTTGGGCAAGCTGCGACTTACCCTGGCATGAAGGCTTTTTCTCAACTGTAACCTCTATTGATGAAACCCATTATGATATTGCTAACAGTGGTATTGCTCTTATTGCAATATCGTTTATGGTTCAGTCATGATGGGTTACCCTCTGTTATGCACTTGTATCGCTCTGTTGTGCTTCAAGAAGAACGTAATTCTGTTCTGGAAGAACGTAACCAAGTGTTAGCTGCTGAAGTGCAAGACTTGAAAAGTGGACTTGATGCAATTGAAGAAAGAGCACGAAGTGGATTAGGTATGATTAAGCAGGATGAAACCTTTATTCAAATCATTGAAGAGCAGACCGATGAGTAGCGGTTTTTGGGCTGTTGTCCCTGCGGCAGGTATTGGTGAGCGGATGCAATCTGATAGACCGAAACAATATTTGCAGCTTGAAGATAAGTTAGTGATTGAACATACATTACAACGTTTAGCTTCTCATCCAGAGATTAAAGGGATTGTGATCGCGATTGCTCAAGAAGATGAGTGGTGGCCAACAGTCTCTGTAGTTGTATCTTGCCCACTTTATGTAGTGCATGGAGGAGAGCAGCGTTCACATTCCGTGCTGAATGCATTAGATAAATTATCGACGTTAGCTGCAGACGACACATGGGTGTTAGTGCATGATGCAGCACGCCCTTGTCTTAGGCAGGAAGATATAGATAGGCTGTTATCAGCGCTATCAAATCATGATGTTGGTGGCTTGTTAGGTCTTCCTGTTAATGACACGGTGAAACGGACAAGCAATGATGATGTCATCATGGAAACGATAGAGCGTCGAAATCTGTGGCGTGCTTCTACACCACAAATGTTTCGCTTAGTAATATTAAAATCAGCGCTTCAAGCATCAAGGGAGCAGAATATTACTGTGACAGATGAGGCTAGTGCTATAGAGTTCGTTGGTTTAGAACCAGTGATGGTGGAGGGCCATGCAGATAATATTAAAATCACTGTGTCGACAGATCTTGCCTTGGCGCAGCTATTTATGCAACAACAACGTGGAGAAGGCTAATGCGTATTGGTCAAGGTTATGACGTCCATCGCTTTTGCGAAGGTACATTCTTGACCATAGGTGGTGCGAGGATACCTCATAAACGTGGGCTAGAAGCCCATTCGGATGGTGATGTATTGATTCATGCTATCTGTGATGCCTTACTGGGGGCCGCTGGTCTTAGAGATATAGGGCACCATTTTCCTGATACCGATAGCACGTTTCAAAATATTGATAGCCGTATTTTGTTACGTCGCGTGATAGAAGATTTGAACTCACAGGGCTATAAAATTGGGAATATTGACAGTACAGTAGTGGCTGAAGAACCAAAATTAGCCCCTTTTATTTCGTTGATGATAGAAAATATAGCTGCTGATTGTAGGATACCTACATCGTTTGTTAATGTGAAAGCGACAACAACTGAATTGCTTGGTTTTGCCGGACGTAAAGAGGGTATTGCCGCCCATGCTATTGCTTTATTGATCCAGGCAGATTAATTGTTGCGTGATTTTGACTTTTCTTCCTTGGCGCGTGCTAATTCATTAGCAGTATCTTGTTCAGCTAGCATTCGCCACCAAACTGGTTCTTTTCAAGTTGATGAAGTGTTGCCTTTTAAACCTGATGGAGAAGGGGGCCACGTATGGCTAAAAATTCGAAAAAGCGGTATTAATACTGACTGGTTAGCTAATGAGCTAGCCCGTTTTGCTGAAGTACCACAGGTAGCTGTAGGCTATGCTGGCTTGAAAGATCGACACGCAGTGACGACCCAATGGTTTAGTATCAAAGTGGAGGGGCTCACTGAGCCAGAGTGGTCTGATTTTGAAATAGCTAATATTGAAATTGTTGAGCAAACACGTCACGGTAAAAAACTAAAACGAGGCGTGTTGGCAGGTAATATTTTTGATTTGCATTTAACTGAAATGACTGGTGCTCCTGAACTATGGCAGGAACATCTAGAACTGATTGCAAAGCAAGGCGTCCCTAATTACTTTGCTGAGCAGCGCTTTGGTAGACAAGCGAATAATTTACATGCAGTAGGAAACTGGTTCTCAACAGGTAAAGGGCCTAAGAAGCGTCAACAGAAAAGTATGTACTTGTCATCTGCAAGGTCATGGTTATTTAACCTCATTTTAGATCAGCGTTTGAGGCTGGGGAATTGGAATAAAGCCATAGAAGGTGACGTGATGCTATTGGCAGGTACCAAGGCCAGTTTATTTAATGCAGAACTTTCAGATACTGTTTTGCAATCTCGAGTCAATAAGATGGATATCCATCCAACAGGCCCATTATGGGGTAAAGGAAAGCCATTAACTCAGAATGAATGTCTAGCTCTAGAGCAGCAAGTATTGATGAGTTGGGATGATTGGCAGTCTGGGCTTGAGAAAGCTGGTATGAAGCAAGAAAGGCGGGCTTTACGCTTATACCCACAAGGTATTGAGTGGGAATATTTAGCGGATAACGAATTACAATTACGTTTCTTTCTGCCCGCGGGGAGTTATGCAACAGCAGTTATGCGTGAGCTTGCGGTATTATTTGACGCTAGTAATAGCTTGCCCGCAGTATAAGTTGAGCCAAGGATAAGGTGCTTAGATAAAACGCATTGAAAGGTCGATAGCTTTTATGTCTTTAGTTAATGCCCCGACTGATATACGGTCGACACCCGACTCAGCAATGGTTCTGATAGAGTTTAAGTTTACGTTACCAGAAGCCTCTAATATAGCTTGGCCTTGATTGAGTGCAACCGCTTGCTTAAGTGCTTTTGAGTCGAAGTTATCCAGCATAATAATATCAGCTTGGCCAATTAGTGCTTCGCCTAATTCTTCGAGGTTTTCAACTTCTACTTCAATAGGGATAGTTGGGTGTAAACTGCGTGCAAGAGTAATAGCAGCATTAATAGATCCTGATGCATTAATATGATTTTCTTTGATTAAAATACCATCATATAGACCAATTCGGTGGTTAAAACAGCCTCCACAACGAACGGCGTACTTTTGAGCTAATCGAAGGCCTGGAATCGTTTTTCTAGTATCTAAAATTTGTACGTTGAACCCTTCTACTTTTTTTACGTAATCGTGACTGATTGTTGCCGTAGCAGAGAGAGTTTGGATATAATTCATTGCAGTTCGTTCGCCCATTAACAAGCTACGAGCTGGGCCGCTAAGTTCACAGAGTATGTTGCCGCTTGACAAAATATCTCCATCATTGAAGTGCCATATAATTTTTATATTGGGATCAATTTGCTTGAAAACCTCATTAAGCCAAGCTTGCCCGCAGAGTGTAGCGGCTTCACGGCTGATTATAATTGCGGATGCTATGGTGGCAGGCTGAATTAAATCGGCAGTGATATCATGTTGACCGATATCTTCTTCAAGTGCTAATTTAACTTGAGATGAGATAGTGTATTCAGATATTGTATTTGTGGTCGTCATTGTTAATGCTGTTTTGGTAGTCTAAAAGATTAAGGTTAACGGTTGATAGGCAAAGTTTCTATCTTTTTAATATATTTGTCAGTTTTACTTATAGTTCAAGAGGGGTGCCAGTGGAAATAAATAAACAGACTGGACTATTATCTGATGTAGCCTATCATTGCTCTCCCAATCAAGATTCTCGTCCCGATAAAGAAGATGTTAGCGGTATTGTAGTTCATAATATTAGCCTGCCTCCGGGGGAGTTCGGCGGTGGCTGGATTGATGATTTTTTTCTGAACCAGCTCGACCCAACAGTCCACCCGTACTTTAAATCAATTGCGGGTATGAAAGTATCATGTCATTTATTAATTCGACGTGATGGTGAAATTATTCAGTACGTGCCCTTAAATCAAAGAGCATGGCATGCCGGCAATTCTCATTGGGGGGAGCGGGAGCGTTGTAATGACTTCACAATTGGTATTGAATTAGAAGGTTGTGATGAGCAGTATTTTGAAAAAATACAATACAAGAGTCTTGCAGAACTTGTTTTATTATTATGTACCCATTACCCACAACTCAATACGGGCCGGGTAAAAGGACATTCTCAAATAGCACCGGGTAGAAAAACAGATCCAGGCCCTTACTTTGATTGGGAAAAATTACATAGCTTGTTGCAAGACGGGTAGCTTCTAACGTCAAAGTGTTGAAATGGTAATAAAATCATCTATAGAATGTAAAAAAAAGCCATGCCTGATTTCAGGCATGGCTTTTTATCGAAGAGCACTTGAATTCATTTAGATATAGATACTAATTCAATATCAAAGATCAATGTTTCATTCGGTCCGATTAAATTGCCTACGCCGCGATCTCCATAGGCTAGGTTTGCAGGAACTACAATTTGCCACTTTCCTCCTTCTTTCATCATGGGTAATGCCTCTTGCCAACCCTTAATGACACCTGAGACTGGAAATGTAGCAGGTTCACCACGGTCATGAGAACTGTCAAAGACTGTACCGTCTAATAGCTTCCCAGTGTAGTGTGCAATAACTTTATCTTCGCTAGTAGGCGATTTACCTTCACCTTTTTCAACAATTTTATATTGAAGCCCTGATGCTGTTACTACAAAACCATCATTTTTTGCATTATTAGCTAAAAAAGTAGAAGATTCATTTTGCTTTTTTGCTGATATTTCAGCTATTTCAAGTTGTTTTTTTTCTTGGTAGGCTGAAACTAGTTTTTCTGCTGTGGCTTGGCCTATTTGTGGTTCATTACCGGCAAGCATATCTTGGATACCGGAGGTAAAGGCATCCATTTCTAACTCAACACCTTCAGCACGAAGACCTTGACCAACTTGGACGCCAAAAATATAGCTCAGTTTGTCCTTATCTGTTTTAAGCTCTGATGCGTTGAGAAGGCTTGCTGAGGTTAAAAGTACTGGCAAGATGAGTAGTGTTTTGAGTTTCATTGTATGAGTCTCTTGTTAATTAAAATGCGATGGTGAAAGAATATTTTAGTCTTTTCTCATAATAAAAAGTTCCATGGAGGTATTCTCTCATAAATTTTATAACAGTGGTTTAAGCGGACTATTACTGGCTTTAATTAGGTATGTAGCTTAAATAGTACTATAATGGTCCTAATTAAGAGGGCAAGATATGTTGAGAATGGGGAAATTGACAGATTATGGGATCGTATTGATGAGTTATTTAGCTGAAAATACAGCCACTCATCATAACGCTCACACACTCTCTGAAGCTGTGCGGGTTCCATTACCGACGGTAAGAAAAGTGTTGAAAGCTCTATCTCAATATGGACTGTTGGATTCTGAGCGAGGGGCTCACGGTGGGTATAGTTTAAATAAAGCTCCTCGTGATATTTCAATAGCAGAAGTGATTACAGCGATTGAAGGGCCGATTGCACTAACAGAATGTGTTAGTAAAGAAAGTCACTGCGAACAAGAGGTACATTGTGTTGTCCAAACAAATTGGGAGCGAATAAATAGTGCTGTTTATCATGCATTAGATGAAGTCAAACTTTCCAATATGTTAGTAGAGCAAACGCATGTAAATGGTGTGAGCCCAATTAATTTTTATTCCTCTGCAAAACAGAGTGAAATAGTTATAAAACAAGATGGTGATATTCATGGCTGAGCAAAAGCAACAGATTGAAGAATTCGTTCCAAGTGAATATTCGGCAGGGTTTGTCACGGATATTGAATCAGATAGCTTACCGCCAGGTTTGAGCGAAGATGTTGTTCGTCAAATCTCTGCGATTAAAGGTGAGCCTGAATTTTTACTAGAATGGCGTTTGAAAGCATATCGTCACTGGTTAACGCTAGAGACACCGGAATGGGCGCACGTTACTTATCCCGAAATTGATTATCAAGCTATCAGTTACTATTCTGCACCAAAGCAAAAAACTGATGGCCCTAAAAGTTTGGATGAAGTTGATCCGGAGTTGTTACGCACTTATGAAAAGTTAGGCGTCCCATTAGAAGAGCGAGCGAGATTGGCGGGCGTGGCAGTGGATGCAGTTTTTGATAGTGTATCAGTAGCTAATACATTTCAGGATAAGTTAGCCGAAGAAGGTATTTTATTCATGCCATTTTCAAAAGCAGTGAAGGAACACCCTGAATTGCTTAAAAAATATTTAGGAAGTGTTGTATCTTATCGTGACAATTACTATACGGCATTGAATTCTGCCGTCTTCAGTGATGGTTCTTTTGTGTATATTCCAAAAGGTGTTCGATGCCCGATGGAATTATCAACTTATTTTCGAATTAATGCTGCTAATACAGGACAGTTTGAGCGGACGTTAATTATTGCTGATGATGATGCTTATGTCAGTTATCTCGAAGGGTGTACAGCGCCGATGCGTGATGAGAACCAACTTCATGCAGCTGTGGTCGAATTGGTTGCATTAGAAAGAGCAGAGATTAAGTATTCAACAGTGCAAAATTGGTACCCAGGTGATGAGAATGGTGTGGGGGGTATTTATAACTTTGTCACAAAACGGGCAATATGTCGCGGTGAGAGCTCCAAAGTATCGTGGACCCAAGTTGAAACAGGTTCTGCTATTACGTGGAAATATCCTAGTGTGATATTGCAAGGTGATAATTCAATTGGTGAGTTTTATTCTGTTGCAGTAACGAACAATATGCAACAGGCTGATACTGGTACAAAAATGATACATCTGGGTAAAAACACTAGTTCAACAATTATTTCGAAAGGTATCTCAGCAGGTAGGTCACAGAATGCTTATCGTGGTCTGGTTCGTGTTGGGCCAAATGCTGATAATGCACGTAATTACACTGAGTGTGATTCTTTACTAATGGGTGATACCAGTGCTGCGCATACATTTCCCTACATTGAAGTAAAGAACCCTACAGCTCAAGTTGAACATGAAGCATCGACTTCCAAAATTAGTGAGGATCAATTGTTTTATTGTAAACAACGAGGTATGGACACAGAAGATGCTGTCTCGATGATTGTGAATGGTTTTTGTAAGCAAGTAATTCATCAATTACCGATGGAATTTGCTGTGGAAGCACAAAACTTACTGGGATTATCGCTAGAAGGCTCTGTAGGTTAACAGACAAATTAAATTTGCTTGAGCAGTGTTAATTTTGCTCATATTAGAAGAGATAAAACATGTTAGAAATTAAAAACCTTTATGCCAGTGTTGATGGTAAAGATATTCTCAAAGGCATTAACTTGACGGTAAATGCAGGTGAAGTTCATGCAATCATGGGCCCAAACGGTGCTGGGAAAAGTACATTGTCAAATGTACTTGCGGGCAGAGATGGCTATGAAATAACGCAAGGTGAAGTTATTTATAAAGGTGATAACTTATTAGAATTGAAAGCTGAAGAGAGAGCTCAGCGTGGTATCTTCCTAGCATTTCAATATCCTGTAGAGATCCCGGGTGTTAGTAATGTTTATCTTTTAAAAGCAGCTTTAAATGCCGTGCGCACATATCAAGGTCTAGAGGAATTAGATGCGATAGATTTTCTCAGTTTAGTTAGAGAGAAAATGCAA
>CAJWKF010000040.1 GCA_913042265.1 uncultured Gammaproteobacteria bacterium | reverse complement strand
GAACATAACTCTAGGTAATCTGTACAATGCCCGAGCCACTATTTTCCCAATTGCTTAATGCTGTTGAGCAGGCTATTTCTGATAATGCCGATGAAGTCACTGAACTTGATCGTGTAATTGGCGATGGCGATCACATAATTAACCTACAACGAGGACTAGCAGCATTAAAAGTCATAGAAAATGATTTTCTAAACTTAGAATGGTCGGAGGCTTTAATGAAAGTTGGCACGACACTCATGAGCACAATGGGAGGTGCTTCAGGCTCATTATTTGGTACTTTATTTATCAGCATGGCAAAAGAAGCAAGAGGTCAAAAACTCGATAGCACAACTTTTTCTGCCATCTTTTATCAAGGTGTCGAGTCAGTAAAAAATAGAGGTAAGGCAGAAATCGGTGAAAAAACAATGCTTGATACATTAATACCTGTAGCCAATTGTTTAAAAGAAAGTATTGCAAACGAGATTGAATTTAAACAACTACTCAAAAATCTATCAGAACAAGCGCATGCAGGAATGTCTTCCACTAAAGGTATGATCGCTACAAAAGGACGCGCATCTTACCTAGGAGAACGTGCTATTGGGCATATCGATGCCGGAGCTAGATCTAGTCAACTGATGATCTGCGCTATCACTGAAGTATTATCCCAGCAAACAGATCTGTGTTAAATCACCAGCGTAAATTAGCTGTATGGACTGGAGCGTCCCAAAGTTGGGTCAATTCCTCATCCATTATTGTCACGGTAATTGAACACCCAGCCATATCTAGTGATGTTGTATAGTTACCTACTAATTTACGAACCACTTCAACACCTCGCTGCACCCAGAATTGCTCAGCTAGATCGTATACTGCATACAGTTCCATCAATGGTGTCCCACCAAACCCATTGACATGTAGTAGGATTTTTTGTCCTTGATTAACAGCCAGTTCTTTTTCAATGACCAAAGCCATTTCATTAATAATCTCGCTTGCTGGTTTTAAAGCTATAGTTTCTCTACCACGCTCACCATGAATCCCAACACCCATTTCAACTTCATTTTCGGCAATATCAAAAGTCGGTTTACCCAAAGCTGGTACAGTACAACTCGTTAATGCCACGCCAATAGATGCTGTCAACTTATTAACGCGCTCACCTAATGCCTGACACTCGGTTAAGTTCACTCCAGCTTCTGCTGCTGCACCCACTATTTTCTCAATAATTAAGGTGCCTGCAACGCCGCGGCGACCAGTACTATGATCAGACGGTAATGACACGTCATCACATACTAATACTGTTGCATGTTTTCCATCCAGCATCTCAGCTGCAATTTCAAAATTCATTACATCACCAGCATAATTTTTAACAATGAATAACACTCCAGCATCATTTGCAACCACAGATGCTGCTGCTATCATTTGATCAGGCGTTGGTGAAGTAAAAACTTGTCCTGGGCATGCCGCGTCTAGCATTCCAACACCAACTAGTCCGGTATGTAAGGGCTCATGGCCTGAGCCCCCACCTGATATTAAAGCAACTTTTCCTTTTTTTGCAAGCACTTTTCTACTAACAAAATAGGGCTGTTGATTAAAGCTAATAATATCGCGGTGTACACTGGCAAACCCTTTCAAGCTATCTTCTAACAAACTGTCTATATCATTAATTAGCTTCTTCACTTATCTACTCTCCAAAGGCTAAACTAAAAAGGTCTCGCGTAATACTTCTGTGATTTCTTCAATATCCTCCATCACCCAAGTCGGCTTATAATCAACTTCTTGTAATTCTTGCAGCGTTGAAATACCTGTCAGCACCAAGATACTACGAATACCTGCATTCACAGCGCCAAGAATATCTGTATTTAAGCGGTCACCAATAGCAATTGTTTGATCTAATGTAGTTCCTAGAGTCGATAGTGCCTGCTGATACAGAATAGGTTCGGGCTTACCAATACTGACTGCTTTCACCCCTGTAGCAGCCTCTAAAGCAGCTATTGTGCCACCATTACCAATTACGTCACCTAGCTCTGTTGGTAATGTGGTGTCTACATTTGTTGCATAAAAACCTGCCCCTTGATTGATGTTCAGAGTCGCAGTCGCTAACTTATCCCAGGTTAATTGGCGATCTAGACCAGATACTACTAGATCTGCTCCGACCTTATCAGACGAGTCTTTTTGGCTAACTTCATACAAACCCGTCAACGTAAATCCGAGCTCGGTTAGTGGCTCCTGTAAACCAGCTTCACCAATCACAAATACACGTCTCTTGTTCTTTGGCTGATGAGCGTCCAAGTAACTAGCTGTAGCCATACTGGAAGTTAAGATTTCATCAGCAGTAACTACTACATTCATTTTTGCTAGCTTATCAATATATTGTCGCTGCGTTAAACTGGCATTATTAGTTGCTAAAACAAAAGGCAAGTCGATTTCTCTTAGAGTCTCAAAAAATGAAACCAAGCCTTGGATAGGCTCATTACCATGCCAAAGAACGCCATCCATATCAATGATCAGTCCAGAAATATTATCAATTTTGCTCATTTATAGTTCGATCCTTGAGTAAAGTTTTGCGCCCAAAAAAATACAACATGCCATAATTTAGATAACACTATTTTAGGTATCTCGCCCTATATGCAGAATAAAACAAGGCCATAAAATTGACATTAAAGAAGCCAATACTATATAGTTTCCACGCGTATTTTCAACGTAAATAAACTCAAACTACAACTTTAGGAGCCTGTCTACATGGCAAAAGCACTTATTCAAATGGCGTTAGATTCTTTAGATTTTGATGCAACAATTGCACTTGCAGAGCAAGTAGCACCATATGTTGATATTCTAGAAATCGGTACTCCTTGCATCAAATACAATGGCCTTGAATTGGTAACAGCATTAAAAGCAAAATTTCCTGAAAAGCTAATCCTTGTTGATCTTAAAACAATGGATGCTGGTGAATATGAATCTACACCTTTTTATGAAGCTGGTGGTGATATCTGTACCGTTCTTGGTGTGTCAGACAAAGCGACAATGGGTGGTGTTATCAAAGCAGCTAATGCTAATAACGCAGAAGCTCAAATTGATTTAATCAGTGTTACAGATAAAGTAGCAACTGCAACTGAAGCAGCAGCTAACGGTGCTCAAATCATCGGCGTTCATACTGGTCTTGATGCTCAAGCAGCGGGCCAGACACCTTTTGCTGATTTAAGCCTAATTGCTGGTCTAAACCTAGGTGTTCGCATCTCTGTTGCTGGTGGTATTAATAAAGATACTATCCAAGAAACAGTTCGTGCTGGCGCAACAATTGTTGTTGTTGGTGCTGCTATTTATGGCGCGCCATCTCCAGCAGAATCAGCTAAAGAATTACGCGCTCTTGTTGATGCCGCTTAACTCATAGTATTAAGCTATACTAAGTAATAAGGCGAGTGACGAAAGTCATTCGCCTTTTTTCTTTTATCACAAAGCTTAATGACAAAAAATAACAACTCGAGCCACCATCAATTGAGCATAATCGGTAGCCAGCATTCCACATAAGCATAAAACATAGTAAAATATTGCTCCATATTCAAATCACCATGAATAAAACGACTCAATAATAAAGGTAACCCAAATGAGTGAAAAAAGTTTCTTCTCTTCAATTTGTAGCATGTTCAAAAGTATATTTTCATCGGGTTCTCAACAAGTGCTTGGTAAATTAGTACCGGCTACACCAATATCTCAGGCGCAGCCAACGATGACTGGCGTAGCACGCTACCTTGAAAACCTTACTGACAAAGTAAGTTCAACAACCAGTGTCGAACGCTACATCCAAAACAAACTCTCATCAGTTCAAGCGATAACAGGTGTTGAGCGTTATATTCAAAACAAAGCAAAACTAGCTGTTGCTGTGACTGGCGTTGCGCGCTATATCCTTAACCAAAGTTAAGTTAGTGTGTCTAATGCATCATGGCAGTCTCTAAACTATTCGTTCTCTGACTAGACAAATTAGAAGTCTGAAGTTAGATTTTTCTATCAATTAACTTAAAAAAGGTATTTTTCACATGGCAAATCTACTTGACCAACTAAAAGAAATGACTGTTGTCGTTGCCGACACGGGTGATATCGCTGCGATAGAGCAGTTCACACCACGTGATGCAACAACAAACCCATCACTTATCACTGCTGCAGCACAAATGCCTCAATATCAAGCAATTGTTGACGACACCTTAATGGGTGCACGAAGAGCGGCTGGAGCAAAAGCTGCTGCATCTGAAGTAGTCACATTGGCATTCGATCGTTTAGCTGTATCATTCGGTTTAAAAATCTTAGATATTGTGCCACAACGGGTTTCAACTGAAGTTGATGCTCGCTTATCTTACGACACAGATGCCACTATCGCCAAAGGCCGCGACTTGATAGCACAATACGAAGCCGCTGGTGTATCACGTGAACGTATCTTAATAAAAATCGCAGCAACTTGGGAAGGTGTTCAAGCTGCTAAAGTACTTGAAGAAGAAGGTATTCACACTAATTTAACCTTAGTATTTGGTTTACACCAAGCGATTGCTTGTGCTGAAAATGGTATTCAACTAATTTCACCATTCGTTGGTCGCATACTTGATTGGCACAAAAAGGATTCTGGTCGCGATTCATATCCTGCAGACCAAGATCCTGGTGTTGTTTCTGTTACTGCTATCTATAACTATTTTAAAAAGTTTGGTTATAAAACTGAAGTGATGGGTGCGAGCTTTCGTAACTTGGGCGAAATCACTGAATTAGCTGGTGTTGATTTATTAACAATTTCACCAGGTCTACTCGATGAATTACAATCAACAGAAGCCACATTAGCTCGTAAATTGTCGCCAGCAGGAGCAGCATCCTCTGACATTAAAAAAATTAATATGGATAAGGCAACTTTTGATGCCATGCATGCTGAAGATCGCATGGCAACAGAAAAATTGGCTGAAGGTATCGATGGGTTTTCAAAAGCACTAGCTTCATTAGAAGAATTACTGGCAAACCGCTTGGCAGAACTAGAAGCTTAATTGTTTCTATGCTGCACATATAGTTCAGGTCCAGCAGTCTCAGTTGATGTTGGACCTCGGCTTCATACATCCCAATCTAAATTGACATTAGGCAGGGATGTGAATTATAGTTATGAGTCGCGCATCGACGTGATCAGACAAAAAAAACTACTTTAGGAGTATGAAAATGGCAGAAATTCAAATGGCTCTAGATTCACTAGACTTTGACGCAACAATGGCTTTAGCAGAAGCAGTTGCACCTTATGTTGATATCTTAGAAATCGGCACACCATGCATCAAATACAATGGCCTTAAGCTTGTTAAAGCTCTAAAAGCAGCTCACCCAGACAAAAAAATCCTTGTTGACCTTAAAACAATGGATGCGGGCGAATATGAATCAACACCTTTCTATGAAGCTGGTGGTGCTATCTGTACTGTACTTGGTGCAGCAGACATGGCTACAATCGGTGGTGTTATTAAAGCCGCTAATGCTAACGGCGCTGAAGCTCAAGTCGATTTAATCGGTGTTCAAGATAAAGCAGCGGTTGCTAAAACTGCAGCAGCTAACGGCGCACAAATCATCGGTGTTCACACTGGTCTTGATGCACAAGCAGCTGGTGGAACACCTTTTGCTGACTTAGCAATGATTGCTGGTCTTGGCATGGATGTAAAAATCTCTGTTGCTGGTGGTATTAACAAAGACACAATCCAAAGCACAGTTCAAGCTGGTGCAGCAATTGTTGTTGTTGGCGCGGCTATTTATGGCGCACCTTCTCCAGCAGAATCAGCTAAAGAGCTTCGTGCTCTAGTTGACGCAGCATAAGGAAAGAAAAATGACAACGCATCAAGATCTACTCTTAAATAAAATCACCGAAATCGTTGGTTCTACAGATGAATCATATGAAGCTAGATTAATTTCTATGTGTGATGATGCTAAACGCATCTTTATTACAGGGGCTGGTCGCTCAAAACTAGTAGGTAACTTTCTAGGAATGAGGTTGATGCATAGTGGTTACACCGTATATGTTCAAGGTGAAGTTAGTACACCGAGTATCCGTCAAGGCGATTTATTGATTGTCATTTCTGGTTCAGGTGAAACAGCTCAACTTGTCTCATTTACAAATAAAGCCAAATCTGAGGGCGCTAATGTGGTTTTGGTTTGTTCAAAATCTAGCTCAACGATTGGTGCTCTGGCGGATCAAACGATTCAAATAGGAACTGATAGCAGCTTTACAGCAACAAAAGGCATGCCTATGGGAACCATGTTTGAATTATCGACATTAATATTCTTAGAATCTATTGTTTCTCACTTAATTCATGAGAAAGGAATCCAAGAAGATAAAATGAAGTTTAGACACGCTAATATGGAATAATCACTTTCATAAGCAGTATTAAAAAAACGAGTAACGCAAGTTACTCGTTTTTTTTTGTCTTCGCAAAAGTTTTACATAGAGCAAAATACTGCTTCACGGTATAATATCTTAAATAAATTAAAACTTAAGCTTACTTATGATAGCTCAGACACTTTACGACAAATTATGGCAGCAACATCTTATCCGTAGTGATGACGGTGGTACTGCGTTGATATATATCGATCGTCAGCTTGTCCATGAGGTTACTTCGCCACAGGCATTTGAGGGCTTGCGCTTAGCTAATAGAAAACCTCACCGCTTAGACTCTATCCTAGCTACACCCGATCACAATGTTCCGACCACAAACCGTAGCGAAGGCATCAGCGATCCTATTTCTCGCCTCCAAGTCGACACTCTCGATAAAAATTGCAAAGAGTTTGGCGTGACTGAGTTTAACTTAAATGATATACGCCAAGGTATTGTCCATGTTGTAGGACCCGAGCAAGGCGCAACCCTTCCAGGTATGACCGTTGTCTGTGGTGACTCCCATACTTCAACTCATGGTGCTTTTGGCGCCATTGCCTTTGGTATCGGTACATCTGAGGTAGAACATGTATTAGCAACCCAGTGTTTAATTCAAAAGAAAGCTAAAAATATGCTTGTCCGTGTCAATGGTCAATCCAAACCGGGAGTATCGGCTAAAGACATTGTTTTAGCTATTATCCATCAGCTCGGCACGGCTGGCGGTACAGGCCACACTATTGAATTTGCTGGTGAGGCAATTCAAGCACTCTCAATGGAAGGTCGAATGACCATTTGTAATATGACTATTGAAGCAGGCGCTCGTATTGGGCTCATCGCCGTTGATGACACGACTGTCAATTACCTCAAAGATAGACCTTTTGCTCCCAAGGGAGAAGATTGGGATAAGGCTGTCGCCGCATGGACTCACTTACATAGCGACTTAAATGCAACCTTCGATAAAACCATCGTGCTAGATGCTGCAGCTATTAAGCCACAAGTAACTTGGGGAACCTCTCCAGAAATGGTGGTCTCTGTCGATGATAAAGTTCCTAACCCCGCACTGGAGACTGATCCGGTTAAACGTAATGGCATGAAAAGAGCGCTTAAGTATATGGGGTTAAGGCCAAATCAAGCTATTACAGATATTCAACTCGATAGGGTGTTCATTGGATCATGTACTAACTCTCGTATTGAAGACTTACGTCAAGCTGCTGCAGAAATTAAAGGTGGTAAAGTCGCCAGCACACTTAAACAAGCACTAGTTGTACCTGGCTCAGGCTTAGTTAAGAAACAGGCTGAAGAAGAAGGTTTAGATAAAATTTTTCTTGATGCAGGGTTTGAATGGCGTGACCCCGGTTGCTCAATGTGTCTTGCTATGAATGCTGATCGTTTAGAAGCCGGTGAGCACTGCGCTTCAACATCTAACCGTAACTTTGAGGGTCGTCAGGGTTCAGGTGGTCGCACACATCTAGTCAGCCCTGCTATGGCGGCGGCGGCAGCTATATCTGGTTATTTTGTAGATATCTCAAAGTAATATAGCTACACCTCCATATATGAAAGTGAAGTCCTTAAGAATAATTAATCTTTAGAATCGCAAGTTAATCTTGTGCGAGTAAACTCTGAGTAAAGGTAGTTCTTAAATAAAAACCTTTCGGATTAATATCCTCATTATCGCCATCTTCCGAAACTCCCCTCGTAACAACCCGGCTATTTGCAGCTTTGGGACGGATTTGTAAATATTCTCCCTCTTTTGCCGTAATATTTGATTGCCCACCCAAAACAATTTTATCCATAAGCTCTTCCCAGTCACGCTTTAACAAGGATTCTTGCTCAAAACTTGGCTGCCATAACCAGGGCTGACCAATATAACGTTCTGCTAGAGGAATAGTGTTGTCTGCTTCAATGGGCACCCATAACACATGAGATAATTTACGCCTCAGCCAACTTTGTTCCCACCTCAGCTCACCATTTTCTTGCATTGATACTGAACAGACATACGTTGATTCTTTTGGCAAACCTTGCTTATTTAAAGGTAGGGTCTTCATTTCAATCCCCAACCTTATAAAGTCGGGCTCGGCTCGATTGCCCGCATCTGCCCCTAATGCTGTTTCCAATAAAGCTCCAACCCATCCTTTATATA
>CAJWKF010000039.1 GCA_913042265.1 uncultured Gammaproteobacteria bacterium | reverse complement strand
TAGTCTATTGGCATATCAAAGCACCGTAGGAATAGTAGCTTGACACAAACTAACTACCAACAATTAAAATTACTTGGGCTTGCGGTAATTAATACTGAAATAAAAGCCATTACCGCATTGCGTGACCGCATTGATGATAACTTTGGGATGGCCTGCCAACTTTTACTCAAGTGCCAAGGTCGTATCATTGTCATTGGTATGGGTAAATCTGGCCATATTGGTAATAAAATTGCTGCCACCTTAGCTAGTACTGGAAGTCCCGCTTTTTTTGTTCATGCTGGTGAGGCCAGTCACGGTGATATGGGTATGATCACCAGCAAAGATGTTGTATTAACACTATCAAATTCAGGTGAAACAGCAGAAATCCTTACGATTTTGCCACTTATTAAACGCCTCGCGGTTCCTATGGTGGCTATCACAGGCAAGTCCCATTCAACCCTTGCAAAAAGTGCAGATTCTCACTTGGATACTAGTGTTACTGAAGAAGCTTGTCCACTTGGTTTGGCACCTACATCAAGTACGACTGCAATGCTTGTCATGGGAGATGCTCTTGCTATTGCCCTACTTGAATCACGTGGCTTTACCGCCGAAGACTTTGCTTTATCGCATCCAGGAGGTAACTTAGGCAGACGACTGTTACTCCGAGTCAGCGACATTATGCATACAGGGTCGAATATCCCGAGAATAAGCGATCAAGCACTCAGCAGTGATGCCTTGGTCGAAATGACAAAAAAGGGACTAGGCATGACAGCAGTCTGTTCTAGTTCCGGAGCTATTGTGGGCATATTCACTGATGGCGACTTACGCCGCGTGTTAGCCCAAACGATTGACATCCACGTTACTCCAATAGCAGAAATAATGACATCCAAATGTAAAACAGGCCATCCTGATATGCTAGCAGCAGAAATATTAGAGTTAATGCAACGACATAAAATTAATGCATTACTTATTGTTGATGATAACAAGCATCTTGTCGGTGCCATCAATATGCACGACTTACTGCGCGCCGGCGTAGTCTAGAGGAATTCAGATGCAAGATATTCTCGACCGCACCAAAAATATAAAACTTCTAATTTTTGATGTTGATGGCGTCTTAACCGATGGCAACATTATTATCGGTGATGATGGTGAAGAATACAAAGCCTTCCACTCTCGTGATGGTCATGGCATGAAACTATTACAATATACTGGTGTGGAAGTCGGCATAATTACGGGCCGTACATCAAAAGTAGTAGAGCATCGTATGACAAGCCTCGGAATCCACCATGTCTACCAAGGCCAAAAAGTCAAGCTTCCCGCCTTTGAACAAATGATAAAAGAGCTAGAACTAAAACCAGAACAGTGTGCTTATGTCGGAGATGACTGGGTGGATTTAGCTATTATGAGCCGTGTAGGCCTAGCTATTGCAGTCCAAGATGCCGCCCCCCTTGTCAGAGAAAAGGCCCACTGGATAACTAAAGCCAATGGCGGAAAAGGCGCAGCTCGTGAAGTTTGTGAGCTAATCATGAAAGGGCAGGGAAACCTGCAAGATCAAATTGAACGCCATTTCTAGCCTTTCTCTTACTCACAAACTACTACTGCTAATATCTTTTAGTTTGTTGATATGGTTAATATTCAGCTCCACTGATGTAACAGACCATCAAAATTCTCAGCCGGCAGAATCCAGTCAAACAAGTGACTATTCTATGACCAATTTCACCATGACTATTCTAGATGTAAATGGTCAACCCTCACGCATCATTAAGGGCAAAAGTATCGCGCACTACCCAAAGAATGACATCACAAAAATCGTATTCCCTGTTGCACAATTTATAGAAGAACAAAAAGATACTTGGCTTATGACTTCTGAACGTGCAGAAACATCAGGAAAAGGAGATGTAATATTGTTGCTTGATAATGTCATAATCACTCGAAAAGATAATAACAAGGTTGAACTACATACTTCTAAACTCAATTTAGATATCAATAAAAACACTGTCTATACTACTGAAGCTGTGAAAATGGTCTCACCCTATGGTGCAACCAATTCCGTAGGTCTGCACGCAAAACTTTCTGAGAAAACCATTAACCTCAACTCAAGGGTCAAAGGACAATATGATGCTCCACAGTAGTAGTAAATTGCTTTTCAGTTTAGTAGCATTATTACCAACAATTATTTGGGCACTCCCAAGTGACAGTAGCAAACCAATTAATATCGAAGCAGATCATGCCCAACTCGATGACTCTTCTGGTATTACACAATACAAAGGCAATGCTGTACTCAGTCAAGGTACTCTTCGTATTAACGGCGATATCATTACATTTCATTATAATGAAAAAAAACAACTGACTAAAATCGTAGCTCAAGGGGAGCTGGCAAAATATCAACAAGTACAGAACCTTGGAGAAGAGCCCGTATATGCAAGCGCGCAGCTAATGGAATATCACGCGGCAGCTGAAAAAATTCATCTCATAGGCCGCGGTAAAATTCGTCAATCTACTGATGAGTTTAATGGTAACCGTATTGAATATGATATAAAACGTAATATCGTTAATGCCTATGCTAAAACGGTGGGTACTGAAAATGAGGAAGACGGGAACAAAGAGCAGGTTCATGTAATTATTGATTCAAGTGCCCAGCGAGTAAATAGTAAACCTAAGGAAAAGCCCACTAAATTAAAACAAAAAAAATTGACTAACCAGACAAAAGTCATTCAGTCACTTAACGAGAACAATGCAGAAAAAACGTTTTACCCGATAGCGCATACTCTCACCAAACTTAATATTAGAAGTGGTCCAGGTGAGCAATACCAGAAACTAGCCACCTTTGAAAATAATCATGACTTAGTTGTATTGACTCAACAAAATGAATGGGTTCAAGTTCGCGGTAAATCTGATGAACAGGTGATTATTGGTTGGGTGCACAGCAGCTTTCTTTCACCAACTAATTCTAACTAAAATAAAAGAGAAATTAATCCAATATGAGTACCTTATCTGCTCAGCAACTATTTAAAAGTTTCGATGGCCGTCAAGTCGTTAACAATATATCCCTCGACGTCAAAAGCGGAGAAATTGTTGGACTTCTTGGTCCTAATGGAGCTGGAAAAACCACATGTTTTTATATGATTGTTGGCTTAATTCCTGTTGATAATGGCACTATCTACCTCAACAGGAAAGAATTGTCTCAGGAACGAATTCATGACCGTGCACAGCTTGGAATTGGCTACTTACCTCAAGAAGCATCGATATTCAGAAAGCTCAGCGTTGAAGATAATATTTTTGCCATTATCGAAACTCGTGATGATTTAGACAATGTAGCCAAAAGTGAGCTCTTAGAAAAACTGCTCAATGATTTTAATATCACTCACATCAGAAAATCACTAGGTCTGTCATTGTCGGGAGGAGAACGACGCCGCGTTGAAATTGCCCGCGCTTTAGCTATGGAACCTAAATTTATTCTACTTGATGAACCCTTTGCTGGTGTCGACCCTATTTCAGTCATAGATATTCAAATTATTATCAAATCACTGTCAGAACGCGGGATAGGTGTTTTGATAACCGATCACAATGTTAGGGAAACATTGAAAGTCTGTCAGCGCGCTTACATTTTTAATGAAGGTGAAGTTATTGCCAAAGGCACACCTGAAGAAATTCTCGCTAACAAAAATGTACTAAATGTTTATTTAGGAAATGACTTTAAGCTTTAAGGGAGGGAAGTCATCAAACTGATAAAACACTTTCTTATCATTCTTTTCACATCCTCAACGAGCCGGAAAAAACAGCCTAGGCTCTACTCGAGTATCATTCAAGCTAACTCCTAAATGTAAGTGAGGTCCAGTCACCCGACCTGTCATTCCTACCGTACCAATTACCTCGCCTTGCTCAACTACCTGCCCTGAAAAAACATCAGTACGATCTAAATGACAAAAAATCGTCACTAATCCCTGACCATGATCAATGAAAATGGTATTACCATTGAAAAAATAATTGCCTACCCCTCTGACTATCCCTTCAGCTGGCGCGTGAACTTCTGTCCCTATAGGTGCCGCAATATCCATTCCACTATGTGGACGTCGTGGCTGTCCATTAAAGACTCTACGACGACCATACAAACCACTCACTCGCCCCTCAATTGGCCATGCAAATGGGAGCGGCAGAATACTTTTATCAGTCCAATGTCGTAATGCTGCATTTATGACTGCTGATTCAGCATTAATTCTAGTCATATCTAATTTATTTGGATTAACCTTACGTTTATTATCGATTGTAATATATTGTGTCGGATAAGCTTTATCCTCGATGTTAAATAAAACTTTACTGGTTTTTCCATTTTGAATTACAGATAGTATTTGCGCCCCTCTTTTAGAGTCTAGAGGTACACCTACAATAGCTACCCATTTTTCCTCGTGTTGCACTACTGCAACTTGTTTACCCCTGAGTTTCACAATAGGTTTCACGATAAGATCAGTTGATAATGCGACTATCACTACACCGCCAGGAATAGCTGCTTGTTTAGGTAATGAATTAGCTGATACCTGTAAACTTATCAACAAAGGTATCAACAACAAAAAGAGCCTAATCATCATTCTTTCCCTCTACCTTACAGTTCAATTGACCTTGTTGTAACTGCACCTGAACGGATTGCCCTACTTCCACAATCTCAGCTCTACGTAAAATGCTACCAGTTTCACTATCTGTCGTAATACTATAGCCTCGTTCTAATGTGCTTAAGGGGCTTACAGCTGATAAGGTTCTGACTTGCTGATTAAAATGAGCCTGTTTCACACTTATCACTTCCACAACCTTGTGTTGTAATCTCGCTTCTAATTGCTCTAATTGAACTTGCTGCTGTTTCAGTAATGGTAGCGGTGATATTAATTTTAGTCTCTGATTCAAAGCAAGATATTGGCTTGTCCTTTTGTCATGGTTATGCCTTATATTTTGTCTTACTCTACTCTGAAGCTCCTTTAATTTATATTGCTGCGTTTCAATCTTTTCTCTTGGATGTTTCAGCCTTACTGACCAATAACCGAGCGTTAAAAAATGTTGCTGAATAATTTGTTGAGATGCCTGATGCATTTGTTTCTCAAGCCTATCAAGTCTTTGCATTTCTTGATGAATAGCAACTTTTGGCTGGGGGAAATTTCGCTGCAAATGCAGTAAATGGCGCTGCTCATTCTGTAAGTAGTGCGTCATTATCAGTGTTAATCGTCGACAATGACCTTGTAATTTTTGCAACCACTGTTGTACATCGACCACTGCTATCTCAGCTGCAGCAGATGGAGTTGGCGCGCGAACATCTGCCACAAAGTCTGCAATCGTAAAATCAACTTCATGGCCAACTGCACTAATTATCGGAAGTCCACAGGAAAAAATAGCTTGGGCAACTTTTTCTTCATTAAAACTCCATAGATCTTCTAATGATCCACCACCACGTCCTATTATTAAGACATCACACTCTTGACGTTGGTCAGCCAAATAAATAGCCTCAGAAATTTGATTAGCTGAATCAGCGCCTTGCACTACCACCGGATAAATAATGATATTCACATCAGGAAATCGGCGATGAAGCACAGTTAATATATCGTGTACCGCGGCTCCGTCAGGTGACGAGACAACGCCAATTGCTTTTGGGATTTCTGGCAATAATTTCTTATGTTTTTCATCAAAGAGGCCCGCTTCACCAAGCCTATGCTTTAAGGCGTCATAGGCGCGCTGCAATGCACCACTTCCAGCCTCCTCCATATGCTCAACGACCAGTTGGAACTCCCCACGCCCTTCATAAAGAGTGACGCGAACTCGCAATAATAATTGCATGCCATTTTCGGGAATGAATCGTAATTGACGATTACGACCTTTAAACATTGCACACCTTACTTGTGCAGCTTCATCTTTTAATGTGAAGTAAATATGCCCTGATGCCGGCATAGCTAAATTTGACATCTCACCTTCAACCCACAGAAGAGGAAAGTTACCTTCCAGCACACCACGGCTCTCACGTACCAATCGTGAGACGGCGTAAATATCCTTAACTGGGCGTTTTGCTAAATTAGAATGACTGTCTGATACTGGCAAAGCTCTCAACCCTCTACAAAGTGAACATATAATCGAACAACGATAAAACCCATAAATAGTAAATCCTATCAATGATTTGTTAAAAATCCAATAATATGACAGGACTCCGTGCCATTTCTGATATAATTCATTGTCAATATTACAGTAATTTCAGGAATCTGCCCTCATGAGAATTGCTCAAGAAGCCCTTACCTTTGACGATGTCTTGCTCTTGCCAGCTTACTCAAACGTCTTACCTCGCGATGTAAACCTAACCACTAAATTAACACGAGATATCAATATCAATATCCCGTTATTGTCTGCTGCTATGGATACAGTGACAGAAAGTCGCCTCGCCATTGCCATGGCGCAAGAAGGTGGCCTTGGAATCTTGCATAAAAATATGACTATCAAAGAGCAAGCGGACGAAGTCCGTAAAGTCAAAAAATTCGAGAGTGGCGTTGTTCGAGATCCTATTACAGTCGGTCCTAAAACAACTATTGGTGAGGTTGTTGAGCTCACTCGTGCAAATAAGATATCCGGCGTCCCTGTTGTCGAGGGGCATGACTTGGTAGGCATTGTAACTAGTCGTGACCTTCGTTTTGAAACCCGCTTCGATAACCCTGTTTCCTTGGTAATGACACCTAAAGAAAAGTTGGTCACTGTTAAAGAGAACACTGACCGAGAAGTAGTTTTAGGATTGCTACATGAGCATCGTATTGAAAAGGTTTTAGTCGTTGATAATGAGTTTCACTTGCAGGGAATGATTACTGTTAAAGATATTCAAAAATCATCAGATAACCCGTTAGCTTCCAAAGATGAGCAAGAACGTCTCCGTGTAGGTGCTGCTGTTGGAATTGGTCCAGAAAGCCAAGAACGTGTGGCAGCACTTCAACAAGCAGGCGTTGATGTCATCGTTGTTGATACTGCGCATGGCCATTCTCAAGGTGTACTAGATCATGTCAAATGGGTCAAAACGACATACCCTAATTTACAAGTGATTGGTGGCAATATAGCCACCGGTGAAGCAGCAACAGCTCTTGTCAAAGCTGGAGCTGATGCAGTTAAGGTTGGAATTGGGCCAGGCTCAATTTGCACTACACGCATCATTGCAGGTGTTGGTGCACCACAAATTTCTGCCATCAGTAATGTTGCTAAGGCTTTAAAAGGTACAGGCGTACCATTGATTGCTGATGGTGGTATCCGGTACTCAGGTGACATTGCTAAAGCCCTAGTTGCTGGTGCTCACACAATCATGATTGGTGGCATGTTTGCAGGGACTGAGGAGGCACCAGGAGAAGTCGAATTATTTCAAGGCCGCGCCTATAAATCTTATCGCGGGATGGGCTCCTTAGGCGCGATGCAACAAAAACAAGGTTCCAGTGATCGCTACTTCCAAGAATCTAGTGAAGCGGACAAATTAGTGCCTGAAGGCATCGAGGGCCGTGTTGCATTCAAAGGAACACTTGGTCCAGTTGTTCATCAGCTCTTAGGCGGTATACGTGCCAGTATGGGTTACACAGGTTCAGCGACCATCGAAGATATGCGAACTAAGCCTGAGTTTGTTCGTGTTACTTCGGCAGGGATGAATGAAAGCCATGTACATGATGTAACGATTACCAAAGAAGCGCCAAACTACCGCGTCAATTAATTTTTTTCACAAACTTAAGCACGCTGTAGATATCTTCAGCGAATATTGTTCACTTTGTTTCATCAGAGAGCATCATGACGAGTAATATCCATAACCATCGCATTCTTATTATTGATTTTGGGTCGCAGTATACCCAACTCATTGCCCGAAGAATTCGTGAAGCTGGTGTTTATTGTGAATTACGCGACCCTGATGTTAGTGATGCTGATATTATTGCTTTTGCTCCCAAAGGTATTATCTTATCGGGTGGGCCCGACTCAACTATTCGCGACGCTGCACCGACAGCACCTCAAGCAGTATTCACCTGTGGCGCACCTGTTCTCGGTATTTGCTACGGCATGCAAATCATGGCGAAACAGCTAGGGGGCCAAGTCGAATCATCTAATCACCGTGAGTTTGGCTACGCCCAAATTCGTGCTCGCGGTCATTCTAATTTATTACGAGAAATTGCAGACCATACTTCCTCTGAAGGTTATGGGTTATTAGATGTCTGGATGAGTCATGGTGATCGCATCACAGAGCTGCCGGAAAACTTTAAAGTAATTGCCAGTTCACAGAGCGCTCCATTTGCAGGTATGGCCAATGAGGAAAAAGGCTTCTACGGAGTTCAGTTTCATCCTGAAGTTACACACACGATACAAGGTCAAGCTATTATTTCTCGCTTCTTAACTGAAATTTGCCAGTGCAGTACCTTATGGACTTCAGACAAAATAATTCAAGATAGTATCAACACCATTTGCAAGCAAGTTGGTAAGGATCATGTCCTACTGGGGTTATCTGGTGGGGTAGACTCATCTGTTGTCGCAGCTTTATTACATAAAGCCATCGGTTCGCAATTAACGTGTGTTTTTGTGGATAATGGCCTCCTTCGTGAAAATGAAGGCGACGAAGTCATGG
>CAJWKF010000038.1 GCA_913042265.1 uncultured Gammaproteobacteria bacterium | reverse complement strand
TGTTGTCTTTCTTTAATTCGTGATGCTAATAAACCAACAACACCTTGGTGCCAGCGTTCGTCATACAAGCAGTAGGCGAGTGGTGCATTGAGAGGATCGAATGTCATCGCTTCTACCATAGCTAGAGCATCTTCTTGCATTGATTGCTCAACCTCACGACGTTGTATGTTGATATCATCTAATTCTTTTGCCATCACTAACGCTTGTGAAAAATCGTCGGTTAATAAGACTTCTATACCCAAGCCCATATCATCTAAGCGTCCGGCAGCATTCAATCGAGGTGCAATAGAAAACCCTATATCAGAGCTTGATAATATAGAAGTCTCTCTTCCCGCTATCTTTATCAAGGCTTTTACACCACTTGAAGACCTACCTGAGCGTATTCTTGCTAAGCCTAAAGATACCAATGTTCTATTAAGTTGATCTAACTTTACTACGTCTGCAACTGTACCTAAGGCAACCAAATCCATTAATATCATCAAATTTGGTTCATCAAGACCTGCACGGTCAAACCATTTTATTTTACGTAATGCTTGTCGTAGTCCTAAGAGCATATAGAAACATACGCCAACACCTGCTAAATTCTTACTTGAAAAGTTATCGCCCATTTGGTTAGGGTTAAGAATCGCTTCTGCTGCTGGCAATTTTTCTCCCGGTAAATGATGATCAGTAATCAGTACCTTCATACCACGCTGCTGGGCTGCTTCAACACCAGCTATGCTTGCTATACCATTGTCAACTGTAATCAGCAATTCAGGCTGTTTATCCTCTGGAATCTCCTCTAATAATGCTGGAGTCAGGCCATAACCATGAACAAAACGATTAGGTACTATATAGCTAAGGTGTTTGGCGCCCATCGCACGCAAACCTCTAATAGCTACGGCACAACTTGTAGCTCCATCCGTATCAAAATCTGCAACGATCATGATTCGCCAGTTATTCGTAAGTGCCTCTACCAATAAAGCGCTTGCACATGCCATACCTAATAACTGGTCTGGCCTCGGCAAATCAGCTAAAGCATAGCTCAATTGTTGCTCTTGTATAATTCCTCTAGCTGCTAAAATTTTTCGTATTGGCGTTGGCCAACTTTCGGGCAGTTTCTGCCAACCTTTTGATGACCTTTCCGTAATTTTCTGTTCCGCAATCATAGCCAAAACTGCCAACACCTTATGGGAGTTTGGTGATATTCACCAAATCCTGGTACTTGCAATATAAGTTTATTAATTGCCATCTTAGAAATCTGCTGCCATAAAGGTTCAAATACTTTTGTATCCATAATTTGTAGCTGTCTTTGCCAATCTAACTCTGTATTTACTTCCTTTAACAACAACAAATGACGGCCTTTTGAGAACTGTAGTGAATTGCTACTGGAATTGTACGAGGCCTCATGACCTGTTCTTTCTACTAATTTTGTTAATAATGCTGACTGCCCTGAAATACTAGACCAAGAAGTAGTCATAGGGCTAAACTCTCCTCCTTGTCCCCAAAACCAAATACTATTAATTGGCAATTGATTATTGGCCATACGACGGGTGTTCACCTCAGAGTTGTAAAGCTGCATTTGAATTTCATTCCACAAACAGATCCATTGTTGGCGATCTTGGCCTGAAGGCAAGTAAGCTTCAACATCCTTCCCCTCAACTTCATCAAGTGCATAAAAATTGACGCTCGGCTTAGCTAGTAACTTTAATATCCAACTTTCGTGTGATTGTTCACTGATGGAACCCAGTTCATGCAGCAAGGGCTCTATCCCTTTAATCAACTCTGTACTCTCTTTTTTGGTTAAATCTAAACCTTTAGAGAACAGTAATAGTCGGTCACGATCCGGATGTAAATAACAAGGATCGGCATGAACAAGTAACTCTTGTCCTCGCGTTAGTGTTAAATCAGCTATTGGTAAGTCTGTACCAACCAATGGTTTCTCACTAAAGTTATTGAATAAACAACGGCTTAAACCCATCTCATTAGGTAAATAGTTAGCCTTTCTGATAATCTTACTCAAATAAAATGGTATTGCATCCCTGTTTATGGCTTGGCTTACAATAGCAGCCAAACCCGGTATAACTATAGTCACTTCTGTTTTCGCCATCAGGCTGAGCATAAAATTTGACGTACGAAGGGTATCGTCAGGCGCCGTTTTTCAGACATTGAAGCTTTGTCTAATGACTGCAATAAGCCTATCAATTTGTTTAAATCTCGACTGTAATTTCGTAATAAATATTGTGCCACTTCATTAGACATTTCAAGCCCTCGTGCTTGTGATTGCACTATCAAAACCTTTTCTTTGGCACTGTCGTTCAAGGAATCTAATTGATAAATCAAGCCTGATGCCATACGCGATCTTAAATCAGGTAATTTTATGGCAGATGCTGCCGGGTTGTTCCTTGAGGCCACTATTAGTTGGCATCCCGATAGCTCCAACCGGTTAAAACAATGAAACAAGGCTTCTTCCCACTCTGATTCCCCAGAAATGGACTCAAGCTCATCAAGGCAGAGAAAATTTAAGCCTTCTACTCCTTCTAATACCTCGGGAGAGGCGGTTCTAACCAGTTCAGCCAATGGCAAATACAACATAGTTTTACTATCTTTTTGCGCCTGTTCAGCAATTGCTAATAGTAAATGTGTTTTCCCTGAGGCTACACCACCCCATAAGTACAAGAAAGAGAGATTAGTTTTCTCGCAAAATGACTCAACAGCAATAGCAAGCTCTGTTTGAGCAAAATAAAAATTTTTAAGCTGATATAACTCATATGGATTTAAATGTAGAGGCATTTGTGTTGCAGGTAATATCATTCGTTTTCCACGGGCCCATAAAGTTCACTCTTCATATAGCTGCTATGCGTATGTCTTAATAAAACCATAATAATAGCGGCGGCTGGCAATGCAAGTAACACTCCCACAAAACCAAACAGTTGCGCACCAGCCATCACTGAAAATAATACTGCAACTGGATGTAAGCCAATTCTTTCCCCGACAAAGCGAGGCGTTAATATCATCCCCTCAATTACCTGTGCAAAACCAAATACTCCCATCACCATCACTACTGGTAACCACTCATGAAATTGAAAAAATGCAGCTACACCTGATAAGCTGATACCTACAATGAGCCCTAAATAAGGTACAAAACTGACTATTCCAGCAATAACACCCAGTAGCAGAGCCAATTCTAACCCTATCGCTGTTAAACCAATGGTGTAAATGATTGCTAAGGCAAACATAACCATTAACTGCCCACGAATAAATGCCCCCAACATATCATCACACTCTAAAGACAATACAATAATTTTTGGGGCATATCGCCTAGGTAACAGTTCTCTAAACCGTATAACTATTTCATCCCAATCTCTCAGTAAATAGAAGGTCAAGATGGGGACTAATACTAAGTTCGTTAACCATTGCAAAATGGCTAGGCTTGAACTAGTCATATACGAAAATAAACTGCCTGCCACTTGGCTGACATCGGTCCAGTACTCAATCAATGCCTTCTTAATACTGTTGATATCAAATATTTCTGTAGGGAACCCTATCGAGGCTAACCATGGGATACTAGTCCCTTGAAATGTGGATAAATAAGCAGGTAACTGTTTAAATAAAGCTCCTACTTGCGCTGTCAATAAGGGCAGCAACACTAAGAATAGTGATAAGCCAATGAGTAGTAAAATAATGTAAACAATAGTTACTGATAGGCTCCGTGATAATTTACGAGCCTCTAACTTATCGACTACCGGATCACCTAAATAGGCTAGTAAGGCCGCAATAAAAAATGGCATTAAAACAGGTGATATTAAATAAAATAACCAACCTATTGCTAATGTAGTGACAATCAGTAGCATTTTGTGTTCGTCAGTCATTAATTGTTCTTGTGTAACCGCCATGCCCGTCTTCCCCATACAATCATATATTCAGCGCCACTAATTGTTACACTAATAACCACCATGGACACACCCATTTCAATCCAGTATTGAATTCCTAAACTGGCATAATGCTCGACTATAACTACAAATACCAACACGATTTGGAAAAAAGTATTTATTTTACTACTCCAAAGAGGCAATAATTTAAATTTCCCATATAAGTAGTGATAAGCGATACCACCAGTTACGATCATAATATCTCTTCCAAGCACCAACCATAGTAACCAACTGGGAATAAAGCCAAGCCAAGTCAAAGTTGCAAAGCCTGCAACTAATAACAATTTATCAGCTAAAGGATCTAAAATAGAGCCCAGCCTTGATTCCCAGTGATATTGCTTCGCTAAAAAACCATCCAATGCATCAGATATACCCGCGATAGCGAATAGTACCATTGCTATACCGAAATGATCGCCCAATAATGCCGCCACAACGGGGACTACCAATAAAATCCGCGTAATAGATATTACGTTGGGAATATCATGGCGTTTCACGGGTTCAACCTATACTCTAAATTGCTTCCTCTAGAACTTAGTTTTTTCTTTGACAATAACTTGTCTTCTTCTAATGCTTGTTCAAAAAAATGTAATCCCGCATCTAGTACAATACTTAATTCAAGCTCTGATGCTTCAAGAGTCCTTATAGTGACTTTAGATACATGCTTTAGATTGGTTAAATAAGAAGTGACACGAGAATAATCTTTGAAGTCTTCCACCAGGCTTACACGAAGCAGGTGCTCTTGCTTTACATATTGCTTGTCAACATCTGTAACTTGTTTTGCTAAGTTGTTTGTAAATATATTTATTCCACTTCGCAAAGCCTCAGACAACTCACCTTCTGTCTTGAACTGTTGGCGCTCTCCACTGAACAGCCACTGCCAACTTATCCCGATGCTTTCTTCTTCCTTATTAACCACCCCTAACAAAATGACTTCCGGATTATAACGCTCTGAAGCTAGTGTAAATGAATTAATATCATCTAGCTCTTTTGATGAGTCTAAAAATTTTAATTGTTCTTCATCCTCTAGATCCATTAAAGGGAAAAACAAAGGCACACCTCTTATAGCGACTTGAGCATTAATAATTTTTATTAATGGTGAAGTGAGTTGTTCTGTTCCAAACACAGTCTGCTGGTCACCTTCTCTAATAACTAACCAGAACAAAACTTCCGGGCGTGTCTTTGCCCAAACGGGTAGTTCCATCGCTCTTAAGCTATCATTTAAGGCTTGTTCGTTGAAAGTTAATGACAATGATTGTTCGGCTTCATTACCTGCGCTATAGCTTCTAACATAAGCATATTGCTTCACCAAATAGTCTGATTGCTCTAATAAATAAGTAATATCTTTACTAGCTAAAGCCTCACTGTCACCAACGACTTTTGATAATACTTTTTGTAAGATGATAGGAGCCAATTGTTGCCGCTCTAGTTCGTCTTGCGTCGCAATCTCAGCCTGAGCACTATACAAGTTTTCGACGTTAGTAGCGAGGGCCTGGCTCGTTATTAATGAAATTAGAATAAAAAATAATCTAGACATTATGGTATTCTATCATGTCGCTTTTATGAGCGTAGATAACGAATTTTTTTCTTCAGGAACTATAAATGACAGACCCCATCGACTCAAAACTATCACCTCTTAATTACCGTGAAGCTGGAGTTGATATTGAGGCCGGCAATGCCTTGGTTGATCGTATTAAACCCCATGCGGCTAGAACACGACGTCCTGAAGTAATGGCTGGTCTAGGAGGATTTGGAGGATTATTTGAACTCCCTGTTGAGCGCTACAAAAAACCTATTCTCGTCTCTGGTACAGATGGTGTGGGCACCAAATTACGCTTAGCCATAGAATCAGGCATTCACAACACTATTGGCATCGACTTAGTCGCGATGTGTGTCAATGATATTATAGTGCTGGGTGCCGAGCCCCTCTTTTTTTTAGATTACTATGCAACAAGCAAGCTAGATATAGATATTGCAACATCTGTTGTTTCCGGCATTGCAGACGGCTGTGAACTATCTGGTGCCTCTCTCGTTGGTGGGGAAACGGCTGAAATGCCCAGTATGTATAAAAATGGTGATTATGATCTAGCTGGGTTTTGTGTAGGTGTTGTAGAAAAAGATAATGTTATCGATGGTAGCCAAGTACAAACAGGTGATGTCCTTATTGGCCTCGCCTCTTCAGGTCCACACTCTAATGGCTATTCTCTAATCAGAAAAGTTTTAGAGCGGAGTCAAGACACACTAAGCACCCCTTTTTCAGAAAGTACCATAGGTGAACAACTTCTTGCCCCCACTAGAATTTATGTTAAGTCTATACTTGAATTACACAAACACATTAATATTCACGCACTTTCTCATATTACAGGCGGTGGTTTATTAGAAAATATTCCCCGTGTATTACCAGCTAATGTTGATGCCATCCTTGATGCCTCAAGTTGGCAGCGTCCAGCTATTTTTGATTGGCTACAAAAAGAAGGCAGCATCATTGATGAAGAAATGTATCGGACCTTTAATAACGGTATCGGTATGGTTGTATGTGTTGCGAAAGATGATGTAATCGATACCCTGAGGCACTTGGCTGACTCAGGTGAAAATGCTACTGTTATTGGCTACATAGCGAACTCTGATAGTGTTGAGCCAAGTGTTAAAATCCGATAAGCTTGATGACTAAACAGTCACGGAAAGCCAAGCTCGTTGTCCTGATTTCAGGACGAGGTAGCAATATGATTGCAATTATGAACGCTATTAAGCACGACCAATTGTACGCAGATATTGTGGCCGTTATCAGTAATCGACCTGATGCAGGTGGCCTTCAATACGCACAACAGGCTGGTATTAAAACCTTTACTGTAGATCATACTCACTATGATGTCCGAGAAGAGTTCGACAAAGCATTAACTAGCATAATTGATGCTCATGAACCAGACCTCGTTATCCTAGCCGGCTTTATGCGTATTCTAACTTCCTCTTTTGTTGGTCATTACCCTAAAAAGCTATTAAATATCCACCCTTCTCTATTACCAAAGTTTAAGGGCTTACACACTCATCAAAGAGCACTAGAAGCAAATGAAAAAGAACATGGTGCGACTGTTCACTTTGTAACTGATGAACTTGATGATGGGCCAATTATATTACAAGCAAGTGTTGCAATTCTTAATAATGATGACCCTGCTACTTTAGCGAAGCGCGTTTTAGAAAAAGAGCATCAGCTTTACCCTGATGCCATTCAAAAAATCATTCAAGAGCGATCTTTTTAACGGTCACCTCAAATAATGAATAAATTAGCACTCATCTTAATATGCACCTTTTCACCAACCTGCCTTTTTGCAGACCCCATTCCTGATTTTGCAGCCAATTATTCAATTCACCTCAATGGTATTCAGGCTGGTGAACTCAAACGTAGTTTAGTTACAAATAATGATGGCACCCGTTTATTCAAATCTAAAACACAAGCAAAAGGACTTTTTGCTCTTTTAAAACCAGAAGTTATTATTGAAACCAGTCTCTGGTCAGGCAGTGAAAAGCTTATAAAGCCACTTGAATATCGTTATATCCGAACTGGTGGTAGAAAAAACAAGCGCGTAGCTTTAGATTTTAATTGGGTAACAAAGCAAGTCTACATAGATGATGCAAAACGTCCTTGGTCTTTAGATTTAGAAAATGCAACTTTAGATAAGCTAGTCTATCAACTTGCCCTAATGTCAGATCTTGAAGAGAAAAAAGTTACCTTTAACTATCGCATCGCTGATGGTGGAAAGATTAAACACTACTTGATCACCAAAATGAACCAAGAAGTTATTTCTACTCCAATGGGAAAAATTGAAGCTATTAAACTAACTCGTGAACGTAGTCGCCCCAAAGACCGTAAAACAACTCTCTGGTGCGCACCTGCATTGAATTATATCCCTGTCATGCTAGAGCATATTGAAAAAGATGGTACTATTTTCACTGCTAAACTTCGTCGTTTGAGAGGCATAGATACGGATAATGCTTTTGAGTCAAATACTTCACCCACCCTTCTCTTCGATTAAAATTCGCGTTCATCACAATGGTTTAAGGTTTTTTGACTTGATACTTAGCAGAGATACTATGGCAATTCCCTGCGCCTATTAATACCCTATCCACGACAGCATTTGCAGTTTCAATACAGATAAAATTTTTATAAGCTGTAGCATCAATATCTGAAAGTAGGCTTGCAGTTTCCTTGCCCGGATTCCAAACAACGAGTGTCTCAGTTCCCGCTGACGTAATAACTATATCCCTTACAAAGCCAGTATTCGTTATGTTGACTGTTGGTGGGGGTGCCAAATAAACGCGATCAATCTCACCGGCCACTAGGACGTGACCTTGTTGTCGCTTCTCAGAAAAGCGGGTTAACTTATCTAAATACTGAAGCTTATCGAGTCCTACAATTTCAATATCATCAATATCTCTAATGTTAAAGTATGCGTGTAGGGCTTGAGTAATAGTGAATGACTTTTGACTCAAGTTTTTTGTGGTTAAAACTATTTCTAATGAATCATTTACAACAACTTCTAACACTAAACTAAATTCATAAGGCCATATTGCCATACTAGCATCCGTATGGGTCAAAGCTAGACTAATAGTTATACTTCCATCTTCACTTGAATTTGTTGCTATCACTCGCCATACTTGATTTCTTGCAAAACCATGTGCGGGAAGGTCAAAGCCAGAATCATCATCAGAGAAGCATGGCCAACAAACTGGGATACCACCACGAATGGCTTTACCTTGACCATAAA
>CAJWKF010000037.1 GCA_913042265.1 uncultured Gammaproteobacteria bacterium | reverse complement strand
TTTGCAGCATCCAACCTAAGCCTCTTAAAACGCCCTGTGGAGTCACTATGAATGATCGATATCATGGCACTAAAGGAAGTCAAACGTAGCACTGAAGATGCATACACGTGGCGAAGGGTCTCGGGTATCGGCCTTAGATTAATCCTTTAACAAGGTCTTGGTCTTGGTTTGAACTCAGTTTCAAATCAGGTTATTGAACTAAATCAGGGTATTTTTTATGGTACATACGGCGAAGAGCTATAAAATGCTTTTGGCCTTCTTTTTTGCTCCATCTAATAATACTTTGACCGTAATCGTTAGCCGTAGACTCTGGAATAATATTGAGTTCTCGCCCCGTATGCATAGCCTTCAATTGAATTTCACAAGCGCGATCCAAGAAATAGAGATCGTCAAAAGCATCCCATAGATAGGGCCTAGAGATGATTACACCATGGTTGGCGCACATCAACACATCCTTGGTTTTCAAACTATCAACGATAGTGCCCCCAATCGCTGTATCACTGGGATCACCATACACTCCAAGATAGGCAATACGCTCTGCAAAGCGCAGTGCATGTTGGCTGGACATCGTTACAGTCTGATCTTTTAGCAACGTCAGTGCGGTTATATTTGGTTGATGTGAATGTAAAATAGCTCGAGCACGAGGGACTTGTTGATGAATTGCCCCATGAATATTCAAATTGCTTGGTTCAACTTTGCCCACCCCTGAAACCACATGCCCATCAAAACTTGCTACTAAAAAATCTGAACTTTTAACTTCGGACCAATGAAGACCGTATGGAAGTGCCAGAAAATGTTCCACACTATCTGGTAACATGGCTGTTAAATGGTTTACAACACCTTCATGCCAATGATGGTCTGCCATATAGCGGTGAATTAGGGCTAAATCAAACCGTAACTGATGCTCAGGTGATAAGTCGTCAAACATGTTCCAAGTATCCATCATTTCCCATAAGCAAACTCAATATTTCCCTCAACACTCGTTCACGATCCATCAAGAGATTGGGTCGACAATCAGATTATGATACTACTCGGGATCCTATTGAAGATCAAAGAGTCGGAAGCAAACCCTCTAAGGAGGATTATTGTGTAACACTAACTGTGACACTGGCGTCATCCAGACAAGCTGTCCTTCTGCTCGTCTAACTAACGTTTTACTTGATTTCCTCTTTCACCTCCAGTATTTTTTTGCGCTGAGATCGCCACTTTTGGCGATGAGCATCATCACAGAATGGATTGATACAGGCTTTGAACTTAAACCTTAACTCGCTCACTCAAGGGGTCATACGGCGTTCTCAAGTGTGCCGTAGCAGGATAGCGAGTGCCGGCAATATCTATTTCCCAAGTTCCCGATGACAGATAATCCCCGTTAATCACCTGGTCAGATTGTAACCAGGCTGCATAAAGAATATGGTTTAAAACAGCGTTAATTGGTTTTCACAGACCACTTTTTTAGGTTTGTTTGTCCTTTGCTTTCTACTTCCTAGTTTATTATAAACAGAATTTGAGATGGCTCTAAAATGGTCACTTTTTCGAACGTTGGTTAGCTTTTCTTTTGCTTCTTTTGCTGTTAATTCATGGTCAACAATGGGGCTTGAGTAGACAGTACCTAATAAAAGTGAGGCATCATCCACTAAGTTTTTACCCCACTTCCAAGGCTCGTGAATAAAAGCATTCGGAATGTCTTTTAACTCGGGGACCCAGTATTTTATATAATCACCGTGGGGGTCATGTTCCATTGATTGCTTAATTGGATTGTAGACTCGCATTGAATTTATACCAGTAACACCCGATTGCATCTGCAGTTGACTGTAGTGAATACCAGGATCGTAATCAGTGAATAGGCCAGCTAGATGTTGGCCTACAACACGCCAATCTAACCAAAGCTGGTAGCTAGCAAAACTCACGAGCATTGCGCGCATTCGAAAAGTAATCCACCCTTCGGCAATTAAATTGCGCATGCAAGCGTCAATGAATGGGTATCCGGTATGCCCTGAAGCCCATGCTTTGTATTTTAGTTCATCATGCTCGCTCTCACGCAGGCCCTCAAAAGCAGGATGCATGCAGTGAGTTTCAATAGAGGGTTGGTCTTCAATTTTTTGTATAAAGTGACAGCGCCATGCCAGCCTTGAGCTAAATGCGGTTAAATTACGACCAAATCGCTTTTTTTCTTCCGGATTAAGTTGTTGTTTTCTTTTTTTGGTTGATTGAACAACCTCCCTGACAGATAGACTTCCCCAAGCAAGATGTGCCGACAGTCTTGAACAATAAGTAGACGATAAACCTGGCGCAGAAATATGGTAGAGATATTCACAGGACCGATGGTTTAAAAAACCTCTTAGATCATCAACTGCCGCAAGGCGACCACCTCGTTGCACTGTGCCGGCGAATTTTTTGCCAAACATAGGGTGGTTTTTATCTGGCAAAGGTGCTGATGAGTAGGTTGCTAAAGGGGACACCCTAGAGGGTTTTGGTGCAATTCTTTGCGCCATACGCTTATTTCGAATAGTTGACCAATCATCACGAGATCGTAACTTCCTAACGACGCCATTAAGTGGGTATTCATGAAGTGGAATGCCCAGCGTCCTGCATAGTTTATTAACGCTGATATCCCGCTGGTAGGTCCAGAGGTTGCCTGTTTCTTCGTGTGCGTATATCGCTTGAATATTATATTCTGCATGCAGGCGAGTGACGACATCATAGACTTCACCTACTTGAATGATAAGTGGCTGACCCAGCTGTGTTAAAGCCATATTGAGGTCTAATAAACAGTCATAAATGAAATGCCAATGACGACTAGAACTAAAATTTTGCTGCCAATAATCAGGTTCTACTACATATAAAGGTAATACGGGTAGTCCTAAGTTAGAGGCCTCTAGTAACGGGTTGTGATCATTGATACGTAGATCCCGTTTAAACCAGACAATATTTACTGTTTCTTTCATATTACTTGTCGCTTTTCAAATAGTACAGACTCGCTCTTAAGCCAATCGTGTGGCACCTCAAGAGAGTATCAAGTAACTCAATGCATACTAAAACAGGGACTCTAAAGGATGTCTAGTTCACAGTCAAAGGACGTAAATTGACTACAATAATGACTAGGGTATAGAGTTATTACTGTGAAACTCTAGCCATCCTAAGTTAAACATAGGGGGCGAGGGCGGAATTGGTTCTACTGTTCACTTTGGTAGCTTTTCACACACACAATAGAGTGGTTTTACGCAAGTCTTTAAGCATACAAGTGTGCAAAGCAGATGGTTAGAGTCTAGGGCTGCATAAGGCTCACATCTAGCTTACAGACACGTTTAGCTTGTGCATTATGACCAACAGTTTGAATTACCTAATGATAACCTTAAGTCTATTGTAAGTATTATTAAGATACATTAATTCTACATAAGTAATACTCTTGGGCAACACTATTGCTGATAAATTAATAAACTTAATCTCTGCGTCGACACTGGAGTCTCCATGGTTACTACTATAATTTGTTTAGCTGTATTTGCTATTGTATCTACTTATATAATTCTGGTTTTTAGAGCGAAGCGAAGGAAAACTTCATTGACCCGCATCAATCCTAAATGGGAGATATAGGTTTACAAGCTGACAGACTTCCACAGGGACTTTAGGGTATGGACTAGATTATTGACAATATTATAATCTGCTGATATATTCTTGGCCAGTTAAGTCCTTGAAAACGAAGAAGCTGTTATGACTATTACTTTAGCCTGGGTCGCTGGATTTCTTATAATTACTTACCTAATTCTTATTCTAGCAAAGATGCGAAGAAAACATTCATTGACCCGTATCACTTCTAAATGGGAACGTTAGGCGCTCAACCTGACAAACTTTGTAAGCTATAAAACATAGTTACTGGTGTATTAATGTGCAGGGCAGTATATCTAGTGACTTTTATTGGCCCGAGGTTCTGGAGAGCTTGGTTGGTCAACCTTCTAAAATGGCTCTAAGTTGCTTTTGTATAGATTCACAGCAAGTCCCGTGGTAAGCCCTAATTGGTTGCCCTCTTCAGACCCATGAGCACTCTCCTTGTTTTAAGGCTTTCTTTGGCTAGTTTAAATCTACTGCATATTTTTTGAGCAGGATCATGGGCACGATTTCCAAAGCCCTGATATGGGTACTTTGAAGATGCAGTCTGGGGGCCATGCCGTTTTTCTCAGCCTCTAACCATCGCCCAGCGCATACACACCAGCTATCTCCAGGTTCTAAGCCTTTAAAATTAAACGCAGGCATTGGGGTAGATAAATCATTGCCTTTAGATTTTGAATATTCTAGAAACTCCTGCGAAGTTTCAATACACACTGTATGAGAACCAAAGTCATCTTTACACGTATTACACGCTCCATCTCGGTAGAATCCAGTGATTGGATCCACTCCACAGATTTCTAATTTTTCACCAAATACGTTAATTGGCTCATCCATTTTATTCATTTTAGTGCCTTTATTTTGGTACTTTATTTTAGTGCTTTATTTTATAAATTTTAAGGCCTGTCAGGTAATGCTAAACCTTCCATTTAGGACTGACACGCATCAGTTTAAGATGCCTCCGTTTGGCCGATAAAGTGAATACAAGGTAAGTAATCACGATAAAGAAGCCAGCGACAGAAGCTATGGTAGTAATCATGAGAAGTCCAATGTTAGCAAGGGGATATAGGTAAAATCGGCGTCAGACTTTCTGAATAACCTCGTAGCCAAAAAACAGTAGAGAGTGCCGCGTTAAAACGTAAGTACAAAATATCAGCACCTTGGTTAGCTAACAATGTTTCTTACATAGCTTTACGATATATGGGCAGGGATCAATTATGTTTATTAGCATGATGTATAAATCTAATGTGTCTTTAAGCTAGATCTTAGCAGTGTGCAGTTATGAGTTTCACCATTTATTATGTAAACTTTTAGACTTAAGAAATGTTTTATGTTTCCAGCCAATAAAGCCCTCCTGATACAACATTAAAAAGGTTTCACTGCTTCTCATACCGATGCCTTTGTATTTATGTAAGCCCGTGAGAGGGTCTTTATTTCTTCTTACTTTTCCAAGTGCCACCGTATTGGTAAGTATCTACAAAACCTATCTTAACCTCTGTGAGGCACTTTCCACAGAGAAACACCCAGTTATCTAAGTCTTGATATCTGCACCTATAAAGGACTTCCTTTGCGTTTTTACACACATCACAATCTTTGGTTCTCATTCTCACAAAAATATATCCTGGCTCACGCTCTTGACATAATTTTGATCTGCCGCAAGTATTTATTAATATATCGACTCATTAGTCCCACGCAACAACAAACCTCATAGCTTAATATCAAAATGCTTGACCACAGACTCTTTGATTTCCCAAGTGCCTTTGAACCCGACATCGACCACAAAGGCATCCCCTGGGCCTACGTCCATGGGTTGTCCACCATCAGGTGTGATGGTGATACGGCCCTCTATGAGGTGAACGAATTCATATTCAGTATAGGTCGCATGGTAGGTTCCTGGCGTGGCTGTCCACATACCAGACATCATACTGCCATCATTGGATGTATGGAGTATCCAAGTTTTCATAGTAGGCGAGCCCTTTACAACGGTCCACCCCTCTAAAATTTCACTGATTACCTCAACTGATGGTTGATTATCGAGTTTAAATAAATGTTTCATTCAAATAGTCCTTTTGTGTGTGGCAATAATGTTATCAATACTGCTAATCTGAGCTTGTCATTGATATAGGCAAGCACTTTAGTTCGAACCGAATATTGGTATAGATTAATCTCATATGAAAGGTTTTTATCATTATAAAACAATTGGCAAGGGTCCTAACCCTTGTTCCAAATGCTTTGCTTAAAGTGGCTTAACCCAAGTTATTCTTTAGAACTTAAACTTTATGCTAATAAAAGACCGAGGTTGCTTTGGTGCTCTAATTGATGCTCTAAAAGCAAGGTCACGACTAATGGCCTCTTCTAAGCATATGGCCCGCATCACTTTCAACTAAGCGGCATACGGTCTTATCTGTCCAGTTAGACATGTCCTGAGAGAACGCATGCTTTGCTAATAAAGAGGCACTTACTAAACAGATAGCCCCAATGCTTAAATGAAACATAACAACCCCTTGAGATCTAAATGAGTATGTCTTTAGTTTTTATAACACCACAAGGATAAAACCCTATGGGATTTTAGAAATGAGTGGTTAGATTGTTGCACTCAGATTTAATAAGTAAAGTTAAACTACTCTCAGTTAATTGAACTGAGAATGGCCTATAAAACACTAAAAGTTGGTTCTAATTTACTGCGGGTCCGTAAGCACAACACAGCCACAAATGCCGTAGCGATTATGGGGGGAACCTGCAGAGGAATACCTCGGAATACAGACAACGCTATGATTGTTGTAAACATGAACGCAAATGCAATTGTGCAGCCCATTAATACAGCTCTTTGATCATTTATGGCTTCAATGTTGCGCACACTAAAAATGACGATTGCTACCATAAACACAACCGAGGCTAAAGCGTAGCGAAGTGTGACTCCAATCTCTAAGGCGTAACCCTGTGCTTCGGGAAAGGCAGCTAAAGTGAGTAATTCAGGAATTGAGACAAATGCCGTAGCGACGATGGCAGGAACTGCTGCACAGATTGAAAGAACTAGTTTTGTTTTCATTATTACTTCCTTATCAATTGCGTAAAAACATTAGGGTTAAACGGGCCCTGATTCTGCACTAGCCGGGCTAACTAGACTAGACTAAACTCATTACTAATCCTTTAGAACTAAACTACCGCTATAATAGCAGTATAATCATCAGACTTATAATGTCATGGGGAAGTCGAAGCATATAAGCGCTGAAGTTAGTGAGTTAAAGGCTGACTATAAAAGCTTAATTCGGTATATTCTGGCTCTAATTCAAAGTTAATTATTGGCAATAATTCACAAAAACGAGAATAAATTAATGAAAAATCAATTATGAGTGGTCAAAGACGGTTTTTGAAAGTGTGGGCGAGAACCGTTGGCATGCCCATTGGTGTCGATGACGATGATAAACCAGAGTTTTTGCCTATAACTCAAACCGACGTTAAAAAAGCTCTAGCGTTTCGAACCTTTTGGATTGCATTACATGTGGTGACTTGTGTTCTGATTATAGCGGGCAATGGTAGAACATTAGGTTGGTGGTAAGGGATTTTAGGAAGTGAAAATTTGTCTCATCTATTTGAAGAACTTAGTTCCCCACATGGTTTTAGGTGCATGTTTGAAGGCAGCGTATGTTTGATTCTGTGGGAGTTAAAAATTTTATGTAATTGGGTTGTTATTCTTAATGATAATGATTATCATTAAGAATAAGTTGTTAATTTTTAAAATAAACTAACATCACCTAATGTGAGGCATAAACATGAATAACCTATTGCTCAGAGTCAGGCACGCAAGCGATTCTCTGGTGCCTAAAAAAACTTACCAATGGCAACCGCTAGATGCTGATTTACAGCAAAGTCCAGCTGAATTTATAGAGTTGCAGGGTCGGTATAATGATCAAACTAAATACCTCAAGACGTTGTCGAATAAATTGGCTTTGTTAGAAGATCAATTAAAGCAAATGGAATACACCAATACAGTTGCGGGCAACTGTAAGCAATGTTTAGGAAAAAGCCTAAACTTATGTGGCCAATGTGTTCTGCATGTGGGTGGCTACATCGGTACAAAAAATCAACACAGTAGGGAATTGGAACATACCCAAAAGCATTTTAGAGATCTAGATAAAGATCATGATAAAGACAAAGACAGAGACAGAGACTTAGATAAAGATTTAGATAATGGACAAGAAGATGCCTATTGGCTTTGAGAGACTAAGTCGTTATTTTTGTTATTGAATTATCGAAGAGTTTGCTTAAATAGCATATGCAAAAAAAGACATTGCTTAAATACTAAAGGGCCTTATGGCGGCGTTAAATCCTTCACATGGCGATCTTTAAAGATAGCAAGTATTGAAAGAAAAGCCCCCCTTAATTGGCTGATCAACGTATCAAACTATTGTTAGTGAATGTTAAAGATCAAGGAATAGGAGTTAGAGGTTCCAATTATTGTCGAATAGCCATAACCACTTTTAGACTTTGCACAAGGTCCACTGAGGCGCTTAAAGTTAGTCTATGAGGGCTTATTGTACTAACCAAAAACCAAAAATTTTTGGATTAAATAAAGTATTTGATCAGCACACTATTTTGTTTGCTATCGATTAGTTTTGTAAAGCTAAGATCTGCTCTCGTATTAGTTCAGCTTCTTGTATTTTCATAGAATAACCCATGATATCGCCTTTGCGTTGCAGACGGAGTGCTTCAAGAAGAAGATGTTCATATTGTTTCTGTAGTTTTTTCAGGGTCTCTCTTAAATAATCCGAATATTTGATCGTTCTCTTGGTGGCTATGCCTTGGCGCTCGATACCATCAGCATTGACGTTAACTTTTGTCTTTAACGTTTTGAATAACAGCAGAATACACCCTCAGTCCAGCAGGCAAACCAACAATGCTGAGTCCAGCGGTGTTTCAGTGAACCTTTATTGAGCAAATCTGGCCATGCTCTAGCAGTCACTCTGGGCACAGGTAAGCAACTCTAAATTTATGTTTGGTTGCCCCATTAGTCTTTACCAAAAATAAGTCTATTCATTGGCTAAACTTAATATGGTAGTCTTATTTAAAGCAATTATGACGATGAAGGGTCTTTTAATATATTATTAATTTTATAATGTAGTAAAACATGAATTCGCTTTTATCGATTGTTAAGAGGTAACGGTTGT
>CAJWKF010000036.1 GCA_913042265.1 uncultured Gammaproteobacteria bacterium | reverse complement strand
CAGCTATGCTGGCTTTAGCCATGGTTGGGGGCTCACTAGTAGGGGCCAAATTAGTCCATCGCCTGCCTGTAGATAGTCTAAAAACATTAGTGGCCTTGTTACTTATTAGTGTGGCAATGGCGATGTTGGTGCGCTTTTACTTGCATTTTTAGCGCTAGCAAGAAACTAAACCTGCAATTACTCTATTTAGAGAAAGGCAGATAGCACTATTTACTAAGATGCTTCCGTACGTTCTCTCACTATTTTATTTTTCTATTGCTTCCTATTTATTTTATAAAAAGTCCACCTTTAGGCCAAAGCTATCACTTGATAAAAACTATCTGTTTGACTCTTTTTAGGACCATTGCCTATGATTAGGCCAAGTTTAAAAGTGCGTCTAAAAAGTGCTTTGTATAAAAAAATCAATTAATGAGCGGAGAATGCCATGACAGACTTATCAGTACCAAGAAAGAAAATCACCATACGAGGCCTTCAAAAGAAAATGCAGGAAGGCGAAGGCATTGTGCAAATGGCTATCTATGACTTTCGGAGCGCCGTAATTGCTGACCGTCTAGGCATAGATATTCTATGTGTTTCTGACACAGGTGGAATGGTGTTATTTGGTCATGAGTCTACTGTTACCGTTAGCTTTGAAGAAGTAATGATGATGTCCCAAGCTGTAGACCGTGGAAGTAAGTACGGCTTACGCATGGTAGACATGCCTTATTGGAGTTTCCATGTTTCTCCGGAGCAAGCGGTTGAGAATGCAGGCAAATTTGTATCCCGCGCCAATGCAGAGGTAATGAAGTGCGAAGGTAATCAACACCACGCAAAAAACATTGAAGCCATTGTGAAAGCTGGTATTCCAGTTCAGGGACACATTGGAGTGACGCCAATGCGGATGCCACAGTTAGGTGGATTCTTTGCACAAGGAAAAACCTCTGATCGAGCTAAAGAGTTGATAGATGATGCGTTAGCAATGGTAGACGCCGGTTGTTTTTCAATTATGTGTGAAGTTACCAGCCAAGAAGTTTGTGAATATTTAACTGAAATTTTACCTGTTCCTGTAATTAGTTTGGGAGCGGGCAACAGGGCTCATGGCGTCCATATTATTACATCTGACCTATTTCACTTATACGAAGAGCATACCCCACGCCACTCTAAAATTTATAGAGACCTCATTCCGATCATGGAGGAGGTGTTCACTCAGTATCGTGACGAAGTTAAATCCCGCGTTTACCCTGGACCAGAGCACACGGTTTATATGAACGACGAGAACGTTGCCAAGTTTGCGAAAGAGATGAAGTGGGAAACAAAATTAGCTGAGTTAGCTGCGGCGCGTAAATAGGCCCATCTAATTTAAATTTTTAACTTATTGGCGAGAGAATATTATGTCATCTAGAAATCATGCACAGTGGAACGCTACTCCCGACTTGCAAAGAGGCGAGTGGGTTGATAGCAGAATTTATTCAGACGAGCAAATTTTTGAAGATGAACTGAACAAGATCTGGAAAAAGACTTGGATCCCAGTTTGTCACGAATCTGAGTTAAAAGAAGCCTATTCCTTCCGTACTATGACCATTGCGAGAGAGCCTGTTATTGTGGTTCGGGGTAAAGACATGGTGGTGCGAGCATTTTTAAATGTTTGTCCACACCGTGGGAACATGATTGAGCGTCGTCCCTCTGGTAACTATAAGAAGGGAACGCCTTCAGGCACGCCTAAGACAATGACATGCATGTTCCATGCATGGAGTTTCGACATGAAAGGTAAGTGTGTGAATATTTCACGTAAAGAAGCGGGCTATCAGGACCGCCTAAATGAGAACCAAGTTGGATTGCGTGAGCTCAAGTGTGAAGTTTACTTTGGTGGATTTGTTTGGGTTAGTCTAAACGACGATATTGGTGTTTCAGTTGCAGAATTTGCAAAAGGTTCGCTTGACGTGCTGCTTCCCTCTTTATCTGAGGAGCCGTTGGAGGTCTTTCACTATCATAAGGCAATAATCCCTTGTAACTACAAATTATGGCATGATACAAACTGTGAGTTCTATCATGACTACTTGCATTACCATAATCGAATCACTGGTTTCAACGACGCATATTTTGCGCGTAAGAATAATGGTTTTGATGGTGGACACATCAATGTGGGTAGTTTTGAAGTTCAGTACGAAAACTACGAAGGATCTCATGGACGTGAGGAACTTTCCTTTCCTCATTTGCCGCCCAATCATTGGTACATGATAGACATGTTTCCTGGAGTGAACTTTAACTTACGTGGGTCAGCCCTGCGTTGCGACTTAATGACTCCTTTAGGGCCCAACTCAGTAATGATTGAATTCCGAGGCCTTGGGCTTGCCAGTGATTCTAAAAAAGATCGCCAAACTCGGATTGATCATCATAACTCTATTTGGGGTCCATTTGGTCGAAACTTGCATGAAGATCTATTGGCGGTAACTGGTCAAGGTGCGTCTATGCATCCGCTGGCAGAAAGTCGTAAAATTCTTCACGGGCGCCATGAAAATGAAACGATCCATGATGAGAATGGCATGCGACACTACTATGAGGAGTGGGGCAAGTTGTTAGATCGTAATCCGAGTGATCCAATGCAAAAGTTTAAGCCATACCCTGAGTTTAAGGAACAAGTTGCTCAGCGAGAGGCTGCTGCTGCCGTAGAGTAGATAGCTAACTAAGGACAAATTGGCAGGTAAGCAAATAGCTAGCCTGCCATTTTTTTGTAAATAAAATAAGTTTTTGGAGGTCCCCATGGCTGCTAGTAGTAACGAAATACAACAAAAAATAAGAGAGCTAATCTATAATACGTGTATACACCTAGACGACTACCAGTGGGAAGAGTGGCACGATAACTGCTCGGAAAATTTCAATTACGCCATTAAAGCTTACAGTCCAGAAGTCCAGGCAGATATTAAGTATCACGGTGGTGATAAGGAATATATGGAATCTATTACGAAACTTTTGAACAAGCATAATAGTGATCAATCTCCCTTAAGGCGTCATTGCACTGTGTACAGGGTAGATGTGGCGGAGGATGGCAAGTCTGCCACTGCGATAAGTTCACTGGTAGTGCACCAGACACAACTAGACGGTGTAAACTCACATGTTGATGCTGGAACAACAAGTGTGTTTTTAGTAGGCAGGTATAATGACAAATTTGTCATTGATGGAGATAGTATTAAGTTTGAGGATCGGGAAGTTCGCTTGGATACGCGCCGCCTAGATAAGGGCACGCACTGGCCAATCTAATGCCCACCCTAATCAGGAAGTAAAATTATGAGCTGGAAAGCAGCCTGCCCCACGGGCGATGTGAAGCAAGATAAAATAAAAGAGTGCACCATAGATGGTGTGGAGATAATTCTTGTCAATGTTGGTGATGGTTTTAGAGCCTATCCGCCCGTTTGTCCCCACATGGAACAGTATCTAGAAGGCTCTGGAATTTGTGCCAATAACGTTATGACGTGTGACCGGCATCTTTGGCAATGGGATATGAAAACAGGCGAGCCTTTGGGACCTGCTGAGAAGCCCTTGCTCATATATGACACGAAAGAGGAAGATGGACAGGTCATGGTTTTTATTGATGAAGAGCTAGAGTATGATTTTGACGATGATGATGATGACTAAAGGTGGCTTGCAGTAGATTGCATTGCCAGTGCACATAATAAGAATAAGCTAAAGGATAGAGCCCGAGTTCTATAGGGACTTTTGACCGGAGTGAAGCTATGTTAATCGAGATTGAAAAAAAGTCTAAAACCTATCGTTTTGAAGCTAATGCAGGGGAAAAGATACTCCATGCAGGCTTGCGAGCAGGGGTGCCTTTGCCATTCGAGTGTGCTACTGGAACATGCGGCTCCTGCAAGGCTAGGGTGAATCAAGGGGACATCGACGAGGGATGGCCAGAAGCACCAGGAAAAGAGAATTTTAAGGCTGCGAAGCGCGAAATGCTTATGTGCCAGTGTGTCGCTCAGACTGATTGTAACTTGACTGTCCCATCAAAAATTAAGGCCTTTCGTGAGGATGACATAAATCCAGATCATCACCAAGGTAAAATCACAGACTATGAGATGTTGACCTCTGACGTTTTACGCTTTGAGGTAAAAGTTCCCATTGAAGGGACATTTCATGCTGGTCAATTCTTTGTTCTACAGGCGCCTGAACTAGAGGGCTATAGAGCGTACTCGATGGTGAATTATTCACAGAGTACAGACACGCTCGAATTTATTATAAAGAAATTTCCGGGTGGAGAACTATCCAATTGGGCTTTTGAGTCAAATCGGCTCAATGAAACTTTAGACGTTTTCGGACCACTGGGCCGTGCTACTTTTCATCCCGATGAAGGCCATGATCTTTTTATGATCGCAGGAGGTTCGGGTGTTGCAGGTCTGATGTCAATTTTGGAGCATGCTAATCAGGTTAATTATTTTCAAGATCATAAAGTCGAGCTGTACTTTGGAGTTAGAACTCCTAATGACTTGTTCTTTGCTGAAAGATTCAGGGCCATCAAGACCCAACATCCTGATAACGTCTCAATTAATATTGTTTTTTCTAATGAGCCCCCGACCAGCGAACAACTTAGCGGCAATGATGGCCTAAACTATTTGACTGGTTTTGTTCATGAACGGGCGTTACCCGCTGTTTTGGAGGGTGGAGGAAATACGATGCACTATCTTGCTGGCCCTGCACCTATGGTGGATGCATTAATCAGGCCTCTTATTCTTGATTCGAAGATTCCTGCTGACAGGATCCGATATGATAAATTTAACTAGTCATAGTTTGAAATAGTTATTTAGTCTTGTCAGTTAGCATTGAAATTGGATTTAGGTGGTTAACTAGAGTCTTGGTATTACTTAAAAAAATGTTGTACATGGTGAGTTAACCCTCTGATCCTAAAAAAATGATCAAATAACTGAAAAAAGCAAAATAAGTAAAATGTTCAGAACTGAATTGGGCTTACATGTGAGATGGTTTATTTAAAGCTAAGTTTTAGCTTAAAATGAGGCTAACACATTAAATTTAAATAGTTTAATGGCTCTAATTTTTATTTTTCAAACGCTACATTACTTGTTACAAAGGCAAATTTTGTGATCTTTTCTCGCGAACTTTGGTGCTCAGTTCCAACCTTTTTGCCTATTAGCGAAACATGTTTATTCGGGTACGACCTTCTTGATAGGTTTAATCAATGGCTTAATTGAAATTAAAGTATTTACAATGAAGATTCAATGGTTTACAAATGAAGAACGATCTGGTGCTGGAGGTTTAGTTCAGGTATCGGATTGATATAAGGATTTAATAAAAAAAATAACTAATCTGGAGAGAGAGTATGAGAGCTCACGTTCGCAATATTCAAAATAAAATAACCACAGCAATGTTGGTAATGGGACTTGCAGTTGCAGGTTCAGTAAACACTGCAAATGCTGCAGAAATAGACTTTGGTAATGTAGGTGAGCCAATTGATCTAGTGGTTGGCTATCAGCCATATTACACCGAGGCCTGGTCCGGTGTAGTAATGAAGGGCATGAAGTTCTATGAAAAGTATTTACCAAAAGGCTCTACTGTAGAGTTCCAAATAGGACTAGCGGGCGGTGTTATTGTAAACGCTATGCTAGCTGGTAAACAGCACATTGGCTACATGGGTGACATGCCTGCAATCGTTGCGACCACTAAGGAACGCGTAGCGGATGTTCGGATTGTAGCAACAGCAGGGTTAGCGATGGACCAGTGTAATAACATGCTGGTTAGAACAGATGCTCCTGAGTTTGCAAACTCTGATGAGGCAATCCAGTGGATGGATGGCAAAACTGTTGCCGTTCCCAAGGGTGCATGTACAGACCGATTTGCGCTAGCTGTATTTGAAAAGAAAAATATCAAGCCAGCTGAATATCTAAACCAAAACATTGAAGTTATCACCAGTGGATTCCGAGCTGGTAAGCTTGATGCTGCAGCAATTTGGGAGCCAACAGCTTCTCGTCTTGTAGAAGAAGGTTTAGCACGTAAAGTTGCAACAGGCGCGTCTGTAGACGAGAACGACGGCGGCTTTATCGATATGCGTGGTGACTTAATCGATCAGCGTCCTGACGTGGTTAAAGCGTGGTTGAATGCTGAGCTTGACGCTCAATTGTTTATGTCTGATCCAGCCAACAACATGGCTATTGTGAAGATGGCCGCTGAACAAACTACAGGCTTTGATGAATTTGTACTTTGGAAGGCAATGGTAGGCAGTACGCCAAAAGCCCAAGGTGGTACAGATGTTCGCAACGAAATGGCATTTGCTATTACGCCAAAGGCGCAAGCTTTGATTACTACGGCGACTACGTTCTTGCACTCCATCAAGACTATCAAGGTCGACACCTTACGTGCCGATGCAATCGAGACACGCTTTACAGAAGAAATTTTGAAAGAGCGTGGATTAACTGCACCTGTTGGTCAAATGATGGCTCTACCTGATTCAGCCTTCCCTGGCTAAATTAGTGTGAGTATGAATTGGAATTCATAGGGATTTAACATTTCTTCAAACGAAGTCATTAAAATGCCATCGTTTGAAGCCCCATTGATTCCATCGTTGCTCCCACTACTGTAGTGGGGGCAATTTCTATACTGATCTTCGAAGTGCACGCCACATAGAGCTAATGAATATCATATTTTTTAGTGATGGATCGCACGTCGAATTAAATTTATCCCTGATAATAGTCCTTTAGGATCTGTCAAGGATTAACCTATTTATTTTGAGCTGGATAGTATGAGTCAATCTAACACGACAATGAACTTGACGATGTATCGTATTTCATCTTGGTTAAAAAGCCCAAAGCCCTACTTAATGTTCATCGGTTTTGGTTTTGTTCTTTCATTTTGGTATTTTTCAGTAGAAGTATGGAAGCTTCCCCGCTTTCAAGACATGCCCGCACTAACAGAAGTTATTGAAGAGTGGTTTAGTAAGGACCCTTACTATGGCCTGTCTGTTTACACCCCTGAATACTATAAGCACATTGGCATCAGCCTTCGGCGTATTGCCTATGCGTTTTGCTTAGCAACTGCTTTAGGAGTCCCTTTAGGACTATTTTTGGGTTGGTCACAAAAATTAAGAGAATTTATCTTTCCACTATTTGAACTCTTGCGCCCAATTCCAGTGCTTGCATGGGTTCCGTTAGCAATTATTATGTTTAGTGGCTCAGAAACACCTGTTATTTTCCTCACCTTCCTAGCGTCGTTTTTCGCCACAACGTTGAATACAATGTTGGGAGTAGAATCTATTGATGAGGAATACAGCAGGGCAGCTTATTGCTTAGGTGCGAGCCGGTGGCAAACTTTCGTTCATGTTGTAGTCCCAGGCGCGATGCCTTATATATTTACTGGACTGCAAATCTCTATCGGTGTGGCTTGGTTCTCACTGGTGGCAGGAGAAATGGTATCTGGCCAATATGGTTTGGGCTATATAATAAATACCGCTTACATAATGGTCCAATACTCACAAATCATCATTGGTATGATTACGTTGGGTTTATTTGGCTACATAACTAGCGCGTTGGTGCGTGTAGCGGGTGATTACATGATGCAATGGAGAGTGCGTGAACTTGCACTAGGTGGAGATTAATAAATGAGTACTTTAGAAAAAGACGATTCAATGCCGACCACCGGTGCGATTCGAATCGAAGATGTAGTTAAGGTATATGATCCTGACGGAGCTGCAGTGATGGCGGTAGACCATTGCTCTATCGATATTCCTGCAGGTGAAATATGTATGATTGTTGGCCCATCAGGCTGTGGAAAAACAACTTTACTTAACACCATTGCTGGTTTTCATGGCCTAACTTCTGGTCACATTTATTTAGATGATGAGATTTTATGTGGTCCAGGAAAAGAAAAAGCGGAGCCTGGTTCTGACCGGATTGTGGTCTTTCAAAATGGAGCTTTGTTCCCTTGGAAAACTAACCTGGAAAATATTGCCTTTGGCCCTATGATGGAAGGAAAGCTCAGTAAAGCTGAGATTTATGACAAAGCTCGGAAAATGATGGCTGATGCAGGCCTAGAAGGAACGGAGGACTCATTCCCTGGAGAAGTTTCATCTGGCCTAAGGCGTCGTGTAGAAATTGTCCGAGCGTTGATGAACGAGCCGAAGGTATTGTTGTTCGATGAGCCCTATCGCGCCCTGGATTCGTTAACCAAGTCAGTTATGCACGAAGCATTGTTGGACATTTATTATAAGAATAAAGTGACTATCTTCTTCATCACTCATGATTTAGAAGAGGCCATTTTTCTTGGACATAGATTGATTATTATGTCTTCGCGTCCGTGCAAGCCAAAGAAGATTGTTGAAGTAGATATTCCACACCCGCGAGATTATAGCGTGCTCACAAGCCCACGCTTCCGTGAAATCATGAATGAAGCCAAAGGCGTGGTTAACGAAGAGGCTCGCAAGGCCTTTGAAGCTGGTGAGAAAGAAGGTTAAAACGATGATTATTAATAAATTTTTAAGTAAGTTTTCGGCACGTGCTACCTTTCGAGGCGTGATTGCTATTGTCATTTTTATTGCTATATGGGAATTTGGAGCGAGGTCTTTAGATCTAATTGGCTGGCGTGTGCCCTTTGTAGGCTTAATACCGCCACCCAGCAGTGTGTTAACAAGTTGGCAAGGCTTAATTGTGGAGCCCAGTTACTGGCAGAGTTGGTATATGAGCTTTTTACGAGTTTTTACTGGCTTTGTAGTGGCAATGATTGTGGGTATCCCTCTTGGTTTGTATATGGCAATTAATAGAACTTTTTATGGTATAGCTTTCCCATCGTTTGAGATTTTACGGCCAATTCCGCCGCTCGCTTGGGTGC